>NZ_MKGS01000187.1:0-28537 GCF_002836905.1 Pseudomonas sp. 43NM1
TGGATTGGAAAAAAGGGATCTGGGCGACTTACCTCGACGACCTGATCAAAGCCGCAAAACTCAGAGGTTGGTTCATAACCGTCCTGTGGGAAGGGTTCTGCGGAATCTTCATTTTCAACACCCTGCTGATCGACGTGCTCGAGCGTTGGAAGCTGAATCCGCCGCCCGATCTGCCCTATCCCGACATCATCGAATGGTCAAAACCACTACCCCCGGAACAATGGGCAAAACGCTCCCCGGAACTGGAAGCGGCCATCGCCAAACGAAACGCTGAACTGGCCACGCAGGCGCAAAAAAACTCATCACCCGACACACGGGCTCAGAGATGACCGTGTCCCATCCCGCCGATCCCCCCATCCCCGGCCACGATGATTTTCCCGACTACGACGTATGCCTGCCAATGCATCTGCGTCCCGACGCCCGGCGCTTGATCAATTACCTGCACGAATTACCCCATCGCCCCGTGCGGTTCTGCCCATGGTGCGACGCCACTGACTTGAGGTTTCGCAGCCAACCGGCGCGGCAACGTCTGGCGCGTTATTACTGCCGGTCCTGTCGCAAGAGTTGCAACAGTCTCAGCGATTCGCCCTTCGCCAATTTGCACAGAATGGATCAGTGGGCCGCGTTTGCCGTGTACTTGCTGGCCGGTTGGTCGAGTGTGCAGATCGCGGCGCGTTTTGGCCTGACTTCCAAGGTTTACTTCAGTTGGGGGCGGGCGGTCGGGATGGTGATGGCCGAGGAGTGCGCGGAGCTGCACCAGTGGTGGACGACGCGCCAGTTCCGGGAAAATCTGCAGCCGCCCGAGCACATCGAGCGGCAGCAGCGAGCCGTTGTCACTTGGCTCGAGGCCACGCTTAACGCACGGCACGCGAGGTGCCCGAAGTGCGGAGGCGGGCAGACCTATCGCATCAAAGGGCTTCGCCCAAAATTCAAATGTGATCGGTGCGTTACGTGCTTTTGCACGCTGTCGGCAACGCCGCTGACGGGGATGATCCGCGCGGACCTTTGGGTGGATTTCATTAAAGGGGTGATGGATGGCCAGAGTATTCAGGATCTGAAACGCAGTTCGGGGCTGGGCATGGGCGCCAGCAAGCGTTGGCGCGAGCAGTTTTTGCTATTGATTGAAGCCTTGGGTCACTCTGAATTGCTGGGCTGGATCGTATGGATGCGCAGCCGCCGCAGTAACGAAGTGGTGAGCTTGGTGCGTCAGGGCGGCTGCCTGGACATGGCGACGCGCTCGGTTTATCCGCAGGGGTTGCGCAAGGGCAGGTTTGTTTCGAACCAGTAGGGCTGACCCTAGGTTCGATTTTTGTATTTGCGAACCATTTGCAGGGAACGTGTCGCTTGATTCTTGCAGTCAGGCCGTGGCGCCCGGTTTACGACGGCTGCGCCGCCGGACGCGAGCAAGCTCGCTCGCCACGGGGGTTATGCGCCGCTCTCAAAGCCTGATCCACCGCCGAACACACTGTGGAAGTGAGTCTGCTCGCGATGACGGCCGTACATTCAACCTCCAGGGTTGTCTGTCAGTGCGCTATCGCGAGCAAGCTCGCTCCCACAGGGTTTGGCGCGTTCCTACTGGCCAGGCCGGGCCTTGAGCTGCTCGGCCGCAGCCTTCGCCAGGTCCGGTGGCAGGAAGTCTTTGTCCGGGTTGTAGTCAGCTTTCAGGTAACGCGACAAGTCCTGCAAATCCCCCGGGTTCAACGTGCCTGCCGCTTGCTTCAGGCGCAGGTTGTCGAGGATGTAGTCATAACGCGTGTTGTTGTAGTTGCGCACCGAGGTGTAGAGCTGACGCTGTGCGTCGAGCACGTCGACGATGTTGCGTGTGCCGACCTGATAACCGATTTCGGTGGCTTCCACCGCGCTCTGGTTGGAGATGATCGACTGCTTGCGCGCCTGCACCTGCTCGACGTCGGTGTTGACCGCGCGGTGCAGGTTGCGGGTGTTTTCCACGACTTGCCGGCGCAGGCCTTCGCGCTGCTGCTCGGACTGGTCGAGGCGCGCGTAAGATTCGCGCACCTGCGAGTTGATCAGGCCGCCGCTGTAGATCGGGATGTTCACTTGCAGGCCGACCGTGGTCTGCTCGACGTTGCCGCCATACGGCTGGCCAAACGCGCTCGGGTTGCTGAAACCCAGCGCATCGTTGTCACCCTTTTCGTATTTCGCCACCGCATCGAGGGTCGGCGCGTGGCCGGCCTTGCGTTGCTTGAGGGTTTCTTCGGCGGCGCTCACCGCGTAGTTGCTGGCGAGCAAATTGAGGTTCTGTTTCGCCGCGGTTTCGACCCAGGCCTTGGCGTCGTTCGGCGCCGGCGGCAGGATCGGCAACGTGTGGACGATGCCCTGAATCGAGTTGTACTGGCGGTTGGTCAGCGTGATCAACGCTTCAAACGCGTCATCCACCTGACGTTGCGCGAGGATCCGGTTGGCCCGCGCAGTGTCGTAGCTGGCTTGCGATTGCAGCACGTCGGTCTTGTCCGAGAGGCCGACGTCGAAGCGCTCGTTGGACTGGTCGAGCTGGCGTTTGAACGCCGCTTCTTCAGCCTTGGTCGAGGCCAGATTGTCTTGGCTGCGCAGCACGTTGAAATAGCTTTCCGCCGATTGCAGGATCAGATTCTGCTCGGTCGCTGAGAGTTGCAGCGCGGCTTGTTCGTTGACGTCCTTGGCGGCCTGGAACTGGAACCAGCGATCGGCGCGAAACAGTGGCTGGGCCAAAGTCGCCTGATACGAATGAGCATCGCGGGTAGCGGTGCCGGACGGCTGATCGAGCTGGGTGCGCACCGAGCTCAGATTCGCCCCGCCCGACAGGTTCGGCAGCAATCCGGCGCGTGCCTGCGGCACGACTTCTTTCTGGGCGCCATATTGGGCGCGGGCGGCGGCGAGGTCGGCGTTGTTATCCACCGCTTCCTGATAAACGCTCACCAGGTCGGTTTTGGTGGATAAGGGCGCTTCAGCGGCCCAGGCCATTCCATTGGAAGCACAAGACACGGCAAGGGCCAGTGAGAGTTTGCGCAGCATGCGGCCATCCCTAAAAAATTACGCTGATAATTTGAGCGCCAAAGGTACGGCGCGCTCCGCGCACGGTCAAGGCGTGGCGCAGCGTAGCGAGTGTAGATGGGCGCACGTTCGGCAACAATCCTGTAATCACGCCATTTATCATGCGGTTCGCACCGGGGTTGGCGTTCTTTGCCGGTTGTGTCTAGACTGGCCGGGTTCTTGTCGGGGTGCCTTGCTATGAGGCTGAGATCGAATAATTTCGGATCCCGTTGAACCTGATCAGGTTAACGCCTGCGTAGGGAACAAGATTTCTCGTCACCCGGCGAGTCCTCTTGTGCTTCGTCCGGGATGTTGTTCGACAATCGACAATCGATTTTCGACTGCCCTCGAGTACTGAGCACAGCACCAACAGCATGTTCATCGCTGATTGGTCGCGTCCATTCGTTACAGGTTCGCTCCGACAAAAATCCACTGCTGGATGCTGTCTGGAGAGCCCGTGATGACGATAAAACTAAAAAATACGACGAACCTGAGTGACTCGGCCCAAGTCGATCAACAGTCAGTGCAGCCGTTCACCCGTTCGCAAAAAATCTATGTTCAGGGTTCCCGCCCGGACATCCTCGTGCCAATGCGCGAAATCAGCCTCGACGTGACCCCGACCGACTTCGGCGGCGAGATCAACGCGCCGGTCGTTGTGTACGACACCTCGGGCCCGTACACCGACCCCAACGTGATTATCGACGTGCGCAAAGGCCTCGCCGATGTGCGTTCGCCGTGGATCGAAGCCCGGGGCGACACCGAGCGCCTGCCCGGCCTGAGCTCCAACTTCGGCCGCGAACGCCTCGCCGATGCCGAGCTGACCAAACTGCGCTTCGCCCACGTCAACAATCCGCGCCGCGCCAAGGCCGGTGGCAACGTGACCCAGATGCACTACGCGCGCAAAGGCATCATCACGCCCGAGATGGAATTCGTTGCCATCCGCGAAAACATGAAGCTCGAAGTGGCGCGCGCCGCCGGCCTGCTCGACCAGCAACACCCCGGCCACAGCTTCGGCGCCAGCGTGCCGAAAATCATCACGCCGGAGTTTGTCCGTGAAGAAATCGCCCGTGGACGCGCGATCATTCCGGCCAACATCAACCACACCGAACTGGAACCGATGATCATCGGCCGTAACTTCCTGGTGAAGATCAACGGCAATATCGGCAACAGCGCTTTGGGTTCGTCGATCGAAGAAGAAGTGGCGAAGCTGACCTGGGGCATTCGCTGGGGCGCGGACAACATCATGGACTTGTCGACCGGCAAGCACATTCACGAAACCCGCGAGTGGATCATCCGCAACTCGCCAGTGCCGATCGGTACCGTGCCGATCTATCAGGCCCTGGAAAAAGTCGGCGGCGCCGCTGAAGACCTGACTTGGGAGCTGTTCCGCGACACGCTGATCGAGCAAGCCGAGCAGGGCGTCGACTATTTCACCATCCACGCCGGCGTACTGTTGCGCTACGTGCCGCTGACCGCCAAACGCGTGACCGGCATCGTTTCGCGGGGCGGTTCGATCATGGCCAAGTGGTGCCTGGCGCATCACAAGGAAAGCTTCCTCTACACCCATTTCGAAGACATCTGCGAAATCATGAAGGCCTACGACGTCAGCTTCTCGCTGGGCGATGGCCTGCGTCCGGGCTCGATTGCCGACGCCAACGACGCGGCGCAATTCGGCGAGCTGGAAACCCTCGGCGAGCTGACCAAAATCGCCTGGAAACACGACGTGCAATGCATGATCGAAGGCCCGGGCCACGTGCCGATGCAGTTGATCAAAGAGAACATGGACAAGCAGCTCGAGTGCTGCGACGAGGCGCCGTTCTACACCCTCGGCCCGCTGACCACCGACATTGCGCCGGGCTACGACCACATCACCTCCGGTATTGGCGCGGCGATGATCGGCTGGTTCGGTTGCGCGATGCTTTGCTACGTCACGCCGAAGGAACACTTGGGCCTGCCGAACAAGGATGACGTGAAGACCGGGATCATCACCTACAAGATTGCCGCGCACGCGGCGGACTTGGCCAAGGGACATCCGGGCGCGCAGATTCGCGACAACGCCTTGAGCAAGGCGCGGTTCGAATTCCGCTGGGAAGACCAGTTCAACCTCGGCCTGGATCCGGACACCGCGCGCTCGTATCACGATGAAACGCTGCCGAAGGATTCGGCGAAAGTCGCGCATTTCTGTTCGATGTGCGGGCCGAAATTCTGCTCGATGAAAATCACCCAGGAAGTCCGTGAATACGCGGCCAACCAGCGGATTGAAACGATTGACGCCGAAGTCGCCCAGGGCTTGGCGGAACAGGCTGAGCGGTTCAAGCAGGAAGGCAGTCAGCTGTACAAGAAGGTTTGATCTGACCTGAGGTCGGCGGTGCCCGCACCGCCGCCATCGCGAGCAAGCTCGCTCCCACATTGGATTTGAGTCGTTCAAAAATCCCCTGTGGGAGCGAGCTTGCTCGCGATGGCGCCTGACCAGACAGCCAAGATCTCAATGAAAAAAATTATCCCTCTGAGATAACACCCTTGAGCATTCAACCCAGCACTTATTCCCCTGACATTGCGGTGCCGACCGACAAACGTGTGTTCGGCGGCCGCGATCTGTTTTCCCTGTGGTTTTCCCTCGGCATCGGCCTGATGGTCTTGCAGACCGGCGCATTGCTCGCGCCGGGTCTGGGCCTGTCCGGCTCGTTGCTGGCAATTTTTCTAGGCACGCTGGTCGGCGTGCTGCTGCTGGCCGCCGTCGGCGTGATCGGCAGCGACACCGGCCTGTCGTCGATGGCGGCGCTCAAGCTCAGCCTCGGCAAACACGGCGCGAGCCTGCCGGCGGTGCTCAACTTGCTGCAACTGATCGGTTGGGGCTCGTTCGAAATCATCGTCATGCGCGATGCTGCCAGCCTGCTCGGCGCGCGGGCGTTCAGCGACGGCAGTCTGCTTTCCAATCCACTGCTCTGGACCGTATTTTTCGGTGGCCTGGCGACCCTGCTCGCCGTCAGCGGGCCGCTGACGTTCGTCCGGCAGATCCTGCGCAAGTGGGGCATTTGGCTGCTGCTGGCCGCGTGCATCTGGCTGACCTGGAACCTGTTCGCCAAGGCCGATCTGGCGGCATTGTGGGCGCAGGCCGGTGACGGTTCGATGCCATTTGCGGTGGGTTTCGATATCGCCATCGCCATGCCGCTGTCGTGGCTGCCGCTGATTGCCGACTACTCACGCTTCGGCAAACGCGCGAAAAACGTGTTTGGCGGCACCGCGATTGGCTTTTTTATCGGTAACTTCTGGCTGATGAGCCTCGGCGTTGCCTACACCCTGGCGTTTGCGCCGAGCGGGGAAGTGAATGCCTTGCTGTTGGCATTGGCCGGTGCCGGCCTGGGGATTCCGCTGCTGCTGATTCTGCTGGACGAGTCGGAGAACGCTTTTGCCGATATTCATTCGGCGGCGGTGTCGAGCGGGATGCTGTTGCGCTTGAAGGTCGAGCACCTGGCGTTGGCCATCGGTGTCATTTGCACGTTGATCGCACTGCTGGCGCCATTGGCGCAGTACCAGAACTTCCTGTTGCTGATCGGTTCGGTGTTTGCGCCGCTGTTCGGCGTGGTGCTGGTGGATCACTTCATCCTGCGCAAACGCAGCGGCCAAGTGGCTTCAGCCGCGTTGCGCTGGCCGGCGCTGCTCGCCTGGTTGGGCGGGGTCAGCACCTATCATTTGCTGGCCAATCTGTATCCGGATGTCGGCGCAACCCTACCGGCGTTGATCGTGGCAGGGCTGCTGCAACTGGTGCTCGGTCGAGCCTTCAGTTACGGCCGGGAAACAGTTCGGGTCTGAGGATGCCGTTCAGGCGCGGGTAGGGGATCTTCAGTTCGATGTGGCCCAGCGCGTACGGCGCGATGGTGCTGGTTTCGTACTTGAGGATCACCCCACCGTAGGTCAGCGCGACGTTCTGGGTTTTCTGGAACTGCCAGTTCTTCAGGAACTCCGGTTCCTGATCGAGCTTGGTGCTGATCAACCAGCTGTTGTGCGCCACTTGTGCGGCTTTCCAGAACGCTTCTTCCTGACCCGGCAGCAGCATGTCCGACAACGTCAGCACTTTGTGCTGCTGGCGCGAATAGTTGACGAAGCTGCGGCCCGGCGTGCCATGCGCGCCGCCGGTGTCCAGGTAGCTGGAAAACTCGACGATCACCAAGCCGTCATGCTGCTCGCGTACTTTGGCTTGCAGGTAACTGCTGGAGCGTGGCTCGGCGTTGCGCAAAAATTGATCGCGATAGGCGGCGAGTGTCGGCGCGGCCGGCGCGTCGGCGGAGGTGCGGGTCAATTGCAGCAGGTTTCGCTCAACGATGCCGTCCAGCTGTGGCTCGTCCGGGAACCGCAGGGTATCGATGTTGACCAAAGGGCAATCTGCCGTGGTGCAACCCGGTTTCAGGGTTTCCGAGGCATCGCGGGTGGTTTCCAGCGGCGTTCGGTAATTGGGTTGGAACAGGCTTTGGCAGGCGCCCAACGTCAGGGCGATTGCGGCCACGGAGGCGATTTTAAAAAGCGACATGGGCGTCCTTCATAAAACAGGGAAAGGCGAAAAGTTACCGCTTCGACTGTCAACGAAGCAGTCAGTTCGCCACTAAGCTAATTAGAGTTGGTTTCGCCCTCACCGTCCATCCCGCTGATGGTAAAGGGGCTGCATCAACCGCAGTCGCGCGTTAGGATGGCGCGAAAGCGAGGTCACCAGTTACCACCCGGAACCTCGTCACGGATAAGCAGCACACGAGGATTGTCATGACTGATTTTGCCAACGCCACCCCGACCACCGTTGAGATCGTTCGACGCGAAAAATGCTACGAGGGCTTCTACAAACTCGATCGCCTGCATTTGCGTCACGAATTGTTTGCCGGTGGCATGAGTCGCGAGATCAATCGTGAAGTGTTTGTGCGTCACGATGCGGTTTGCGTGCTGCCTTACGATCCGCAGCGCGATGAAGTGGTGCTGATTGAGCAGTTTCGCGTCGGCGCCATGGGCAAGACGTCCAACCCTTGGTTGATCGAGCTGGTCGCCGGTCTGATCGACAAGGATGAGCAACCGGAAGAAGTTGCTCACCGCGAGGCGCAGGAGGAAGCTGGGCTGGTGTTCGCGGCGCTGTGGCCGATGACCAAGTATTTCCCGTCACCGGGCGGCAGCAACGAATTCGTCCACTTGTATTTGGGGCGTTGTGAAACCGATGGAGTCGGAGGCCTGCATGGACTGGCAGAAGAAGCGGAAGATATCCGCGTCACGGTCTGGGCGTTCGAAGACGCGCTGCAAGCCGTACGCGACGGACGAATTGCCAACGCGGCCAGCATCATTGCTTTGCAATGGCTTGCTTTGAACCGCGCTGAAGTGAGGGGGTTATGGTCGTAAACAAGTTGCGCGATCGCTATCGTGTCGACCTCGCCGGGCTGCAAGCCTCGTGCGAGGCCAACTACGCGCGCCTGATGCGACTGCTGCCGGACATGCGCAGCGAGCCCGAGGCGCGGCGCATTGCCGTGACTCAGGGCGATCAGATGCTCGGCGTGTTGGCGCTGGAAGTGCTGCAAGTCTGCCCGTACACCACGACCCTGCAAGTGCGCCAGGAACACAGTCTGCCGTGGTTGCCGGTGCCGCAACTGGAAGTCCAGGTGTATCACGACGCGTGCATGGCCGAGGTGGTCAGCGCCGAGCATGCAAGACGCTTTCGGGGCATCTATCCTTATCCGAATGCGGCGATGCATCAGCCGGATGAAAAAGCCCAGCTCAATCTGTTCCTGGGGGAATGGCTGAGTCATTGCCTGGCGTGCGGGCATGAGTACGCGGTTGTGCGTTAGATGTGAACTGTGTCTGGTTCCGCGCTTTCCTCTTTTGACCTTCCCCCAGCATAATTGCGGCTTCTATCCAATTCCGTGATTCAGCCTCGGGAGAACGCCTTGCCCAGCGTATCCACATTGACCACCGCCGATCCGGCGTTGCTGGTGCAGTTATCCGACAGTCATTTGTTCGCCGAGGCGGACGGTTCGTTGCTGGGGATGAAGACGCGCGAGAGCCTGCAACGGGTGATCGAACTGGTTCGCCAGCAGCAGCCGCAGATCGATTTGATCATTGCCAGTGGTGATATTTCGCAGGATGGGACGTTGGCGTCGTATCAGCAGTTTCGCGATTTGACGCGGCAGCTGGATGCGCCGGCGCGCTGGATTCCGGGCAATCATGATGAGCCGCAGGTGATGGCCGAGGCGGCGGTGCAGAGTGCGCTGCTGGAGCCGGTGGTGGATGTGGGTAATTGGCGGGTGACGCTGCTGGATTCGGCGGTGCCTGGCTCCGTTCCCGGTTATTTGCAGGATGATCAGTTGCAGTTGTTAGCGCGTGCTTTGAGTGAGGCGCCGGAGCGGCATCATTTGGTGTGTTTTCATCATCATCCAGTGTCGATTGGCTGTGCCTGGATGGAGCCGATCGGGTTGCGTAATCCTGAGGCGTTGTTTGCCGTTCTGGATCGTTTTCCTCAAGTGCGCGCGGTGCTGTGGGGGCATGTGCATCAGGAGTTTGATCAAGTGCGAGAGGGCGTGCGGTTGATCGCCTCGCCGTCGACTTGCATCCAGTTCGAACCTGGCAGTGAGGATTTCAAGGTCGGGGAGCAGGCGCCGGGGTATCGGTGGCTGCGGCTGTTGCCTGATGGCTTGATTGAAACCGGCGTTGAGCGAGTCAGCGGGTTCGACTTCACGGTCGATTACGGGGCGGATGGCTATTGATTATCCGTTGCCGCGGGCGGCTCGCAGATTTGCCCTTGATTTTGTAGGAGCGAGGCTTGCCCGCGAAGGCGTCCGGCCAAACGACAAATCCCTCCCAATACACCCCAACCCCCTGTAGGAGTGAGCCTGCTCGCGATCTGCCCTCTCCACCACCAACTTCCCCAACCCTATCCCCGATCCCTGCGTCTCCCTGTAAACTCCGTCTCTTTACCCGACGCTCAGGGAGCTCTAATGTCCGGTTCGATCCTTTATATCCACGGTTTCAACAGCGCGCCGGCCTCGAAGAAGGCCAGCCAGTTGATCAATGTGATGGGGCGCCTGGGCCTGAGCGACCACTTGCAGGTGCCGGCCTTGCATCACCACCCGCGGGAGGCCATCGGTCAGTTGAATCGGGCGATCGAGGAGCTTGGGCGGCCGCTGCTAGTCGGGAGCTCACTCGGCGGCTACTATGCGACTCACTTGGCTGAGCAGCATGGCCTCAAGGCGTTGCTGGTCAATCCTGCCGTCAGTCCGCACCGGATGTTTGACGGGTTTCTGGGGACGCAGAAAAACCTCTACACCGATGAGTCCTGGGAGTTGACCCACGACCATGTGGCGGCGCTCGCCGAGCTGGAAGTGCCGGCGCCTCGGGATCCGCAGCGGTTTCAGGTGTGGTTGCAGACCGGCGATGAAACGCTGGATTATCGCCACGCCCAGCAGTATTACCGGGCCTGCGCGTTGCGTATCCAGGCCGGCGGCGACCATGGTTTCCAGGGGTTTGCCGAGCGATTGCCGGCGCTGTTGAGTTTTGCCGGCATCGGCGCAGATTTGTATCAGGCGATTGATTTCACGGCACTGTGAACCCTCGCCCCTTTTCATAGAACATTTGACGACGAGACCCCATGGCCACTCCCAGCGCTAGCTCTTATAACGCCGACGCCATCGAAGTCCTCTCGGGCCTCGACCCGGTGCGTAAACGCCCCGGCATGTACACCGACACCAGTCGGCCGAATCACTTGGCCCAGGAAGTCATCGACAACAGCGTCGACGAAGCCTTGGCCGGGCACGCGAGCACGGTGCAGGTCATCCTGCACGCCGATCATTCGCTGGAAGTCAGCGATGACGGGCGTGGCATGCCGGTCGACATTCACCCGGAAGAGGGCGTGTCGGGCGTTGAGCTGATCCTCACCAAACTCCATGCGGGCGGCAAGTTTTCCAACAAGAACTACCAGTTCTCCGGCGGTTTGCACGGGGTGGGTATTTCCGTGGTCAACGCCTTGTCGAACGAAGTCCGGGTGCGCGTAAAGCGTGACGGCAACGAATATCAGATGACTTTCGCGGACGGTTACAAAAAAACCGAACTGGAAGTGATTGGCACCGTCGGCAAGCGCAACACCGGCACCAGCGTGTTCTTCGCGCCGGACCCGAAATATTTCGACTCACCAAAATTCTCCATCAGCCGCCTCAAGCACGTGCTCAAGGCTAAAGCCGTTCTGTGCCCGGGCCTGCTGGTCAGTTTTGAAGACAAGGCCAGCGGCGAGAAAGTCGAATGGCATTACGAAGACGGTCTGCGCTCGTACCTGGTGGACGCGGTCAACGGTTTTGAACGTCTGCCGGACGAGCCATTCTGCGGCAGCCTCGCCGGTAATAAAGAAGCGGTCGATTGGGCGCTGCTGTGGTTGCCGGAAGGTGGCGACAGCGTTCAGGAAAGCTACGTCAACCTGATCCCCACGGCGCAGGGCGGTACCCACGTCAACGGTTTGCGTCAGGGCTTGCTCGATGCGATGCGCGAATTCTGTGAATTCCGCAGCCTGCTGCCGCGCGGTGTGAAGCTGGCGCCGGAAGACGTCTGGGAACGCATTGCCTTCGTCCTGTCGATGAAGATGCAGGAGCCGCAATTCTCCGGCCAGACCAAGGAACGCCTGTCCTCGCGTGAAGCGGCGGCGTTTGTCTCCGGGGTGGTCAAGGATGCGTTCAGTCTGTGGCTCAACGCGCACCCGGAAACCGGCATGCTCCTGGCGGAACTGGCGATCAACAACGCCGGCCGTCGTCTGAAAGCGAGTAAAAAAGTCGAGCGCAAACGCGTGACTGCCGGTCCGGCGCTGCCGGGCAAACTGGCGGATTGCGCCGGGCAGGACCCGATGCGTTCCGAGCTGTTTCTGGTCGAAGGTGATTCCGCCGGCGGTTCCGCCAAACAAGCGCGGGACAAGGAATTCCAGGCGATCCTGCCGTTGCGCGGCAAGATCCTCAACACCTGGGAAGTCGATGGCAGCGAAGTGCTCGCCAGCCAGGAAGTGCACAACATCGCCGTGGCGATCGGGGTCGATCCGGGCTCGGCGGACATTGCGCAGCTGCGTTACGGCAAGATCTGCATCCTCGCCGACGCCGACTCCGACGGTCTGCACATCGCCACTTTGCTGTGCGCGTTGTTCGTCCAGCATTTCCGCCCGTTGGTGGATGCCGGTCACGTCTACGTGGCGATGCCGCCGCTGTACCGCATCGACTTGGGCAAAGAGATTTACTACGCGCTGGACGAAGCCGAGCGCGATGGCATTCTCGATCGTCTGGTCGCCGAGAAAAAACGCGGCAAACCGCAGGTCACCCGATTTAAGGGTCTGGGTGAAATGAACCCGCCGCAACTGCGCGAAACCACCATGGACCCGAACACCCGGCGCCTGGTGCAATTGACGCTGGACGATTTCGAGGCGACCTCGGAAATGATGGACATGCTGCTGGCGAAGAAACGCGCCGGTGATCGCAAGTCGTGGCTGGAGTCCAAGGGTGACCTGGCCGAGGTGCTCGGCTGATGCGTTTTGGCTTTGCCCTGGCGTGTGTCTGGCTGCTGGTTTCGGCAACGGCGTCTGCCGAGCCGGCGCCGCAGCTGCGCCTGGTGTCCGAGCACGCCGTCGATGGCATGCGCGGCGGCAACCTGTCGGGGCTGGCGCAATGCGGTCAGGAACTGTGGACAATTTCTGATCGCGATGACGATCAAATCTACCGTCTCGATACCCGCGCCGAACCCTGGCAGGCCGAAGCCGTGCGCATCGACGTACCGCCGGTGCCCGACAGCGGTTTGCCGCTGGGCCTGAGTTCGCGGACCTGGGCGGCGGCGTTTGTGCGCGGCGGTGATCTGGATTTTGAAGGCATCACCTGCGACAGCGCCGGCAACCGTTACATCGTCAGCGAATCCCACGCCGCCGTGCTGCAAGTGACACCGCAGGGCGCCGCGTCGTGGCTGAAGATTTCGCCGATGCTGGTTCGCGAAGCCCGGGCCAGCGGCATGTTGCTGCGTTTCAACGCCTTGTTCGAAGGGCTGGCGATCAACCCGGAAGGCAATGCCTTGTGGCTGGCGGCCGAGCGTGAAAGCCGTGGATTGTTGCTGATCAAACGTCAGCAAACCGTCTGGGATTGCGACGGTCGGTGCGTGCTGTTGAGCGAAGCCGGGCTGGAGATGCAACCCGCGCAGTTTCCTAGAGCGCGCGCGGTTTCCCGGGATTTTGCCGACTTGTCGCTGTTCAACGGCAAGCTGTTTACCCTCGAACGCAACGCGTTTCAGATCTGTCGACGCGATGCGCTGACGGCGAAAGTCGAGCGTTGCTGGTCGTATGCCGACGAAGCGCTGCAGGAACAACGGCGTTATCCACAGGCCTATGGTCTGGCGGAAGCGCTGGTGGTGAACGCCGACGGTGCCTGGATCGGCATCGACAACAACTTCGGGGTGCGCGCCGACGGTGAAGTTCGCCCGATCATCTGGCGCTTCGCCGCGCCTGAAGGTGGCTGGGGTGCCAAGCCATGAGCCAGCAGCCGCCGGGCAAACGCGCCGGTCGGGTCTTGATGATTTTGGCCTGGTGCGCGGCGCTGTTTCTGGCGACGCGGTTTTTCGGCCAGTGGGAACAGCGTCAGCAAAACCCCAACGCCGAGGTTGTTTCACAGCAGGGCGAAGGGTTTATCGAAGTGAAACTGGTGGGCAATCACCAAGGGCATTTTGTCGCCAGCGGCCAGATCAACGGTCAGCCGGTGGATTTCATGCTCGACACCGGGGCCACCGATGTGGCGATTCCGGTCAGCGTCGCGCAGCGCTTGAAACTGGAGAAGGGCTTCGGCGTGACCCTGAGCACCGCCAATGGCTTGAGCCAGGGTTACCGAACCCGCATCGATCGGCTGCAACTGGGCGATATCGTGCTGCGTGATGTTCGCGCGCTGGTCGCGCCAGGCCTGGATGGCAATCAGGTGCTGCTCGGCATGAGCGCACTGAACAAACTTGAATTTACCCAGCGCGGTGGCACCATGCTGCTGCGCCAGACCACGAAATAATGAGGCCCGCATGAGCGACTCCCTTGATCTCAGCCTGGACGGTGTAGAGCGCCGGTCACTGGCTGACTTCACCGAAAATGCCTACCTCAACTATTCCATGTACGTGATCATGGACCGCGCCTTGCCGCACATCGGCGACGGCCTGAAACCGGTACAGCGGCGCATTATCTACGCGATGAGCGAGTTGGGGCTGGACGCCGATTCCAAGCACAAGAAATCGGCGCGTACCGTCGGTGACGTGCTCGGTAAATTCCACCCGCACGGCGATTCGGCCTGCTATGAAGCCATGGTCCTGATGGCCCAGCCGTTCAGCTATCGCTACACGCTGGTCGACGGTCAGGGCAACTGGGGTGCGCCGGACGATCCGAAATCCTTCGCCGCCATGCGTTACACCGAAGCGCGTTTGTCGCGTTATTCCGAAGTGCTGCTCAGCGAGCTGGGGCAGGGCACTGCGGATTGGGGCCCGAACTTCGACGGCACACTCGACGAGCCGCTGGTGTTGCCCGCGCGTTTGCCGAACATCCTGCTCAATGGCACCACCGGCATTGCCGTGGGCATGGCCACCGACGTGCCGCCGCACAACCTGCGCGAAGTCGCGACGGCGTGCGTGCGTTTGCTCGATGAGCCGAAAGCCACGGTCGAACAGCTCTGCGAGCACATTCAGGGCCCGGACTACCCGACCGAAGCGGAAATCATCACGCCGCGCGCCGACCTGCTGAAGATGTACGAAACCGGCAAGGGCTCGGTGCGCATGCGCGCCGTTTACCACATCGAGGACGGCGACATCATCGTCACCGCGTTGCCGCATCAGGTCTCTGGAGCCAAGGTGCTGGAACAGATCGCCGCGATGATGCAGGCCAAGCCGTCCAAAGCGCCGCAGATTGCCGACTTGCGTGACGAGTCCGACCACGAAAACCCGTGCCGGATCGTGATCATTCCGGGCGCGCGCAAGAACTTCGACCACGATGCGCTGATGCAGCATTTGTTCGCCAGCACCGAGCTGGAATCGAGCTATCGGGTCAACATCAACATCATCGGGCTCGACGGCAAACCGCAGCTGAAAAACCTGCGCGCGTTGCTGGTCGAGTGGCTGGAATTCCGCGTGCGCACCGTGCGCCGCCGCCTGCAGTTCCGCCTCGACAAGGTCGAGCGTCGCTTGCACCTGTTGGACGGTTTGCTGATTGCCTACCTCAACCTGGATGAAGTGATCCACATCATCCGCACCGAGGAACACCCGAAAGCCGCACTGATCGCGCGTTTTGCGCTCAGCGAAATCCAGGCCGACTACATTCTCGACACTCGTCTGCGGCAGTTGGCGCGACTTGAAGAAATGAAGCTGCGCGCCGAGCAGGATGAATTGCTCAAGGAACAAGCCAAGCTGCAAGCCTTGCTGGGCAGTGAAGCCAAGCTGAAAAAACTGGTACGCACCGAGCTGATCAAGGACGCCGAAACCTATGGCGACGACCGCCGTTCGCCAATCGTCGAACGCGCCGAAGCCAAAGCGCTGACCGAGCACGATCTGCTGCCGAACGAGAAAGTCACGGTGGTGCTCTCGGAAAAAGGCTGGGTGCGCTCGGCCAAGGGGCACGAAATCGACGCGACCGGGCTGTCCTACAAGGCCGGCGATGGCTTCAAAGCCTTGGCACCGGGACGTTCCAACCAGTTTGCGGTGTTTATCGACTCCACCGGTCGCAGCTATTCGGTGCCGTCGCACACGCTGCCTTCGGCCCGTGGCCAGGGCGAACCGCTGACCGGTCGTCTGACGCCGCCGCCAGGCGCAACCTTTGAATGCGTGCTGATGCCCGAAGACGATTCGCTGTACGTGATCGCGTCGGATGCCGGCTACGGGTTTGTGGTCAAGGGTGAAGACTTCCAGGCCAAGAACAAGGCCGGTAAAGCGCTGCTGAGCCTGCCGAACAACTCGAAAGTGATTCTTCCGCGTCCGGTGACCGATCGCGAGAATAACTGGCTGGCGTCGGTGACGACCGAAGGTCGCCTACTGATCTTCAAGATCAGCGACCTGCCACAATTAGGTAAGGGCAAAGGCAACAAGATCATCGGGATTTCCGGTGAGCGGGTTGCCAGTCGCGAAGAATATGTCACGGACATCGCCGTGCTGCCGGAAGGCGCCACCCTGGTGCTGCAGGCCGGAAAACGTACCTTGTCACTGAAGGCCGACGACCTCGAACACTACAAAGGTGAGCGTGGGCGTCGCGGCAACAAGTTGCCAAGGGGCTTCCAGCGGGTCGATGCGCTGCTCGTCGAATAGCTCAATTAAGCGTCCTAGAGCGCTCGATCTACGATTTAACGCGTAGATCGACGCTTTGGCGCTGGAGTCGGAACGCATATTCACGGATGATATGGCCTTTCAAGCGCCGGCGTGGCCGAGCGTTCTTCATATTTATTGAGTATTTTCACTGTGGTTAGCCTTGTGGCAGCCACCTGGATGGGACGATGACTGCTCTGCGCCTTCCGTTTATTTTGATGCTCGCCGGTGTTCTTGGCCTGGCGGGTTGCAGCACACACCAACCGGTGTCGCTGTATCAGCTGGACAGCGGAAGTCCGGCTCAGCCTGCGCAAAGCGCTGGCATGGCGGTACTGCTGGGCCCGGTAACGATTGCCGATTACCTGCAACGCGAAACACTGCTGCAACGCCAGCCGGACGGCAGCCTCCAGGCGTCGGCCGATGGTCGTTGGGCGGGAAGCCTGTCTTCGGACATCGATCAACTGCTGCTGCGTCAGGTTGCCGGTCATCTCGACAGCCAGCGCGTGGTCCTCGCGCCAGCGACATTGGGCTTCGCCCCGGATGTTCAGGTGCTGCTGACGATTACTCGCCTGGATTCCGGTGAGTCGCAACCGGCGATCCTCGATGCGCAATGGCGTTTGATCGACCGTCGTGGCCAGGTTCGCGATAACCGCATCATTCATCTGCAAGAGCAACACGCCGGTGACACGGCGGCGCAGGTGCAGGCGCAAGGTCTGTTGCTGCAGCGTCTGGCCCAGCAACTGTCGGTGGCGCTGAAGCCGTTGGCCAACCAGCCGCCAATCGCTGACGCACCGCGTAAAAAGAATCCCAAGCCCGTAGCGCCGGCGGCGGAGCAGGACAAGCAGCCGAAGATCCCAATGGCCTCGCCGATCCGCACCGATATGGAAGTGTTCAGGTTCTAAGCCTGGATTGACCCGACACAAAGCCTGCAGAGATGCGGGCTTTGTTGTTTCTGCGGATTGATTGATGGGGGCCTGGAAAAGGTGTCCGGCTTGAGAGTCACCCCTCACCCCAACCCTCTCCCCAAGGGGGATAGGGAAAGGGAGCAGATCTTCATGCAGTTCAACACCTGAGTTCGACTCGATATCCCAGGTCGATGTAACTCGAGAGGACAACTCGCTCAGTCCCCTCGCCCCAAGGAGGGAAAGGGAGCAGATCTTCATGCTGTTCAACACCTGAGTTCGACCCGATATCCCAGGTCGATGTAACTCGAGAGGACAACTCGCTCAGTCCCCTCGCGCCAAGGGGGAGAGGGAAAGGGAGCAGATCTTCCATGCTGTTCAACACCTGAGTTCGACCCGATATCCCAGGTCGATGTAACTCGAGAGGACAACTCGCTCAGTCCCCTCGCCCCTCTGGGGAGAGGGTTAGGGAGAGGGGTGGTTCTTGGGGTAAATACAATTCCTGCCCAACAAAAAGCCCGCAGACAATTACTTGTCGGCGGGCTTTTTTCACATCAAGGCTTTTACGCCCGGCGTTCGTGCATCCGCGCCAGTTGCCGCTCGAGCATCGATGGATAAGGCTCCATCAACCGCTCCACGCAGCACGCGCCTTCCGGGCTGGCGATCGGGCGGATCCGCGCACGTTGGCGGATCAAGGCGTCGTCGCTGATCTTGCGCTCCACCAGCAGCAGATTGCGGCTGTGTTGCGACAGGGCCAAGGCATCCTGCGCCGCTTCGGTCAGCAGCAGATCAATCTGGCTCAAGCCAAACAACTCGTCACCCAGCGTCAGGCCCAGCTGCAATTGCAGCGTGATGCCACTGTCCGCGACTTCAATCTGCAACTGATGGCCCAAGGCGCGGAGCAATTCGCCGCAGCAAATTGCGTTGGTCAGGTAATCGTCGCCGCTGTCTTCGGTGTGGAACAGCATCAGCGTGCTGCCATCGTTCAGCGTGTGCAGCTCGCTTTGATACAGCGACGCGGCTTGATCGAGGCAATCGCGATAGCGTTTGAGCAATTCCTCAAGGCGCGTGCGCGGCAGGCGACGCAGTTGATCCTGTGCGCCCAACTGCACGGCCAACACGGCGCTGTGCTGCGGAACGTTGGAGATCACCGGTTTTGCCAGGGTTTTCGGCGCGGTATCGACGGCTACGTCGCGCAGATCGGCGAACGGATCTTCGTCGTCATCGTCTTCAACGGTGCTGACCACCTGACGCGGAGCAGGCTTGAGGCCAGCAACCGGTTTGGTTTCGTCAAAGCTCGGATCGCGCAGGTTACGTACTTCGAAGGCTGGATCAGCCTCTTCGTCGTAATCCTCGTCATCGAATTCAGGCTCGGGCGTCGGCTCCGGTTCGGTCGGTTCCGGGGCGAAATTGGCGTGCAACTGACGCGCGAGGTCGCCGATCTCATCCTGGCGCTCAGTGGCCGGGGTGTATTCGTCGATGTTGCGCAGCCACACGCGCAATTGCAGCAGCGGCGTCGAGATATGGCGACCCAGACGCAGGCTCAAGGCCAGCGACAAGGCCAGCAGAATCGCGCTCAAAATGCCCATGCTTTGCAGGCTGATGGTCATCGGCTGCTGGAACTGATCCATGTCCAGGCTGATGCGCAGTTGCCCGGCGCTGACATCCTGGAAAGTAATCTTGCTCTCATACATGCCTTCAGCTTCGCCCAGCAGGCTGTGCTTGGGGCGCTGGCCGGACTCGGCGAGGATGCGGTTATCCACGCTATAAATGGCGGCGTGGGCCACCAGTTTATTTTTCGTCAGGTTGTTGAGCAGCACGTTGAGGCTGAGGATGTCGTTGGACACCAACAGCTCGGTGGCCGAGGTGGCGGTCTGCGTGGTCAGGCTTTCGCCCAGCGCATCAGCCTGCTCGTGCATGGCCTGCTTGAACTGCAAACCCATTACACAGGCATAAATCACCAGGGCCAGAGCGACCAGGATCACGTTATGGCTGGCAATGCGCAATGCAATCGGTACACGGCGGTGGCGCAGTGCACGGAAGATCAGCAGGAAGAAGTTATCGGTTTTTACTGGCGTAGGCCGGTTCACTTGAGCTCGGCTCTTTTGTCCGTGAAGTTGACGCGCAGTATAGCGACAGGCCCTAGACCGGCAAAGCGTTGACGGTGCCCGATGGTCACTGAAAGTGGGTAGAATGCGGTTTTTTTCCACCTGCGGGGGTGCGCCTTGCGCGAAATCGTCCTGATAAACATCACGGGAGTCGACCGACCGGGTCTGACTGCGGCCATTACCGGCGTTCTGGCCCAGGGTGGTGTGAACATTCTCGACATTGGTCAGGCAGTGATCCACGACACCTTGTCGTTCGGCATCCTGGTTGAAATTCCTGACACGGAGCAAGGCAAGTCGGTGCTCAAGGACATCCTGTTCAAGGGCTATGAACTGGATCAGCAGGTGCGTTTCACCCCGGTGTCCGAAGAGGATTACCAGCAATGGGTGGGCAATCAGGGGAAAAAACGCCACATCGTTACGCTGTTGACCCGCAAAGTCACCGCCGGGCAATTGCAGGCAGTCAGTTCGATCACCGCGAAGTATGGCTTGAACATCGATCACATCGATCGTTTGTCCGGGCGTATGCCGCTGGACACCCCGGCCGACAAGGGCAAGGGCTGCATCGAGTTCTCGGTGCGCGGCGAAGCGGCGGATGCACAAGCCTTGCGCGCGGAATTCCTCAGCGTTGCGCAAGAACTGAACGTCGACATCGCATTTCAGGAAGATTCGCTGTTTCGCCGCAACCGGCGCCTGGCCGTGTTCGACATGGATTCGACGCTGATCGAAGCCGAAGTCATCGACGAGCTGGCCAAGGCTGCGGGCGTGGGCGAGCAGGTTTCGGCGATCACCGAGCGGGCGATGGCCGGCGAATTGGACTTCCGCGCCAGTTTCAAGGAACGCCTGGCGTTGCTCAAAGGCCTCGACGTCAGCGTGCTGGATTCAATCGGTGCTTCGCTGCGCCTGACCGAAGGCGCGGAAACGCTGTTCGCCGAACTCAAGCGTCTGGGTTACAAAACCGCAATCCTGTCCGGCGGCTTCACCTACTTCGCCAAGCAATTGCAGGCGAAACTCGGCATCGATTACGTGTTCGCCAATGAGCTGGAAGTGCTTGATGGCAAAGTCACGGGTGTCGCGGTCGAGCCGATTGTCGATGCGCAGCGCAAGGCTGATCTGCTGAAAGAATTGGCGCACAAGGAAGGTTTGCGTCTGGAGCAGACCATTGCCGTCGGCGACGGCGCCAATGACCTGCCGATGCTGGCGATTGCCGGTCTGGGCGTGGCGTTCCGCGCGAAACCGCTGGTGAAGCAGTCGGCGAAGCAAGCGATTTCCACCCTTGGGCTGGATGGCGTTTTGTATCTGCTGGGTTTCCGTGATCGTGATGGGCAGCTCTGAGATCGTGGTCGCCTAAGCGGGCCTCTGTGGCGAGGGGGCTTGCCCCCGTTGGGTCGCGAAGCGGCCCCCTGCATCCTTTCAGGCACACCGAGTTATTCGGGTTTACGCCTGCTGCGCAGCCGAACGGGGGCAAGCCCCCTCGCCACAGATGTTTTGGCAAGACTCACAACGTCTTCCACAACGAATCAAAATCCTCTTCCGCACCAATCACGCCGCTGCCTGCGGCGTTTTCGGTTCTGCTCGCTTCCAGCGATCGATAGGCGAACTGGTTGAAGCTGTTGGTGCTCGACACCCGCCGATCGAGCCCGGCGCGGCGTTCCTGGCCGTTGGTGTTGATCAGCACTTTATTGCCTTCCTGAAACGGCAGGCGCGGGGCCAGCAGCGTTGCCGGCAGATCAATCGCGCTGATCGCCGGCAACAATAATCCGCGCAAATACTGGCTGTGATCGTCCCGTGTCCGCACCAATTGCAGGCCGCAAGGCTCGGCGTACGGCGCAACCTGCTCGATGCCCATCTGCGTGCCGCCGCCACGCACCTGACGAATCCAGCGCACCACGGCAATGCTCCAACCCTGGCCGGCAGCATCTTCGATGCCGACCATTTCACCGGCCTGCAACTCAGCGGGCACCGCGCCCGGCCAGGCCAGGCAATAACCGCCGGGGCTGTGATTGATCACCGGCAACGCGTAGGTCGGGAAATGCTGGTTGCGGTCGTTGGCCTCGTGATTGTCGTCATTCTCCAGGTTCGGGTATTCGATTTCCTCGTAAGGCAGCAGCGCGTCAGGGTTTTCCTGCGGCGCGGCATCGAAGGCGTGGCTCCAGTTGTCTTTGCCGGTGGCGGCCGAAGTTGTCGCGGCAAATTGCGCGCGACGGCCGGCAGGGTTTTTCAGGATGTCGCTGAACGAGCGTTGCCCGCCCAGATAAAAGTGCAGCGCGCTCATGCCGACACACAGGGTCAACGTGCCATTACCGACGGTGCGCTGAAAACTGCGCTCGGCCGCCTGGCCCCACGCGGCGTGCAAGTGTTGCAGCGTGTCGAGATTGAGCCCGGCCGGAATGGGTAACGTCGTGTCAGTCGGGTTGAGCAAGCGCGCTTCGATGGCCGCGACCAGCGGTTGCGGATCGATCCCGAGCAAATTGGCCTGCTGTTCGGCGCGGAACTTGGTCCGGTAGCGCGGGCCGACATCCAGCTCCGGCGCCACCGCAAACAGCTCGCTGCCCTGCTTGCCGGGTTGCAGCTTGATCCAGCGGCTCCAGGGTTCCAGCACTTCGGCGAGGCGGGCGATCTGGTTCTGCCGCAGTTGATTGCAGCGCGACGCACCCAGCAGCAGGGCGGCGACGTAGGTTTGCTCGATGGTCAGTTCCGGCGTTTCGCTGGCCAGTTCATCGCGCACCTTTATATGTTGCAGCTTGTACTGGCAGCCAATTTGATACAGCTGATGCAGCTCCAGCCACACGCCTTCCGGCACCGGGCAATACAACTGGGTCGCGCGGATCAGCGGGCCGTTCAGGCAATGGATCGCCCGTTGCAACGCCTGAGTGAGCAGCGATGCGCGGTCCTTGCTGAAACGCGGCGCGACGCGCAGGACGATTTGTTTGTAGCCGATGGCCAAATGGCTTTGCAGCGCCTGACACAAGTTGGCGATCTTGCGCGAACGCTCGTCGAGCACAATCGCCTGATGGAGGAAATGCCGTTCGAGGTGTTTGCAGACGTAATACACCTCGGGCCTGAGCAATTCGAGCAATTGCAGGCGATTGTCGCTGGGCGTCAGCAGTTGGTTGAGTTCGCTCAAACCTTGATACAACTGGCGAGCGGTTTCGCCGATATTGGCTTTCGGCAGGTTGGCGATCCAGCGCTTGAGGTCGCGGGGGGTCGGTTCACAGAATGACAGGCGCGAGCCTGCGGGGATCGGGGCGCGTAGCAGCAGCGGGGATTTGGTCTCATTCATGCCGTGGAAAAACTCCAACCGGGTGATGGACGATGAATGACCTGACTGTAGCAGTTATGGCAGCGAGCAGTATTTCAACATGTGACTGGCTTTGTAGGAGCAAGGCTTGCCCGCGATGGCGTCCTTAAAATCGCCTTCGCGGGCAAGCCTCGCTCCTACAGAAGAGCGGCGAGGCTGAACTAGCGAATCAAGCGTTCGGCAAACCCAGCGCCTGGCCCATTTGCACTGGCGAGAGCGCGCCCAGGCTTTCGACCCATTTGACTTGATCCGGGCCAAACAGCACGACCGCAGTCGAACCCAGTTTGAAGCGACCCAGTTCTGCGCCTTTTTCCAGATGAATCGGCGCACGGGCCGCTTCGTCGTAGCGGAAGGTTTTCAGTTCGCGTTTCGGCGGCGTGACCAGCCCGGCCCACACGGTTTCAATCGACGCGACAATCATTGCGCCCACCAGCACCACGGCCATCGGCCCGCGCTCGGTGTCGAAAATGCACGCCACGCGCTCGTTGCGCGCGAACAGTTCCGGGACGTTTTCTGCTGTGGTCTGGTTGACCGAGAAAATCCGCCCCGGAATGTAGACCATTTCGCGCAGGGTGCCGGCCAGCGGCATGTGCACGCGGTGGTAGTCCTTCGGCGACAGGTAAATAGTCGCGAAATCGCCGCCCATGAACGGCGCAGCATTCGCCGCATCACCGCCGAGCAGTTCCAGCACGCTGAAACTGTGGCCCTTGGCCTGGAACACGCGACCGTGTTCAATCGGGCCGAGTTGGCTGACCGCGCCGTCGGCCGGGCTGAGGATCGCGCCCGGGGTTTCGTCGAGTGGGCGCGCGCCGTCCTTCAAGGCCCGGGTGAAAAATGCGTTGAAATGCTCGTAGGCGGTCAGGTCTTCGACCAGTGCCTGGGACATGTCAACCTGATAACGCTTGGCGAACCACGCGGTGAACGCATTCTTGAACCAGCGCACGCGGCATTCGGCGACGCAGCCGGCCAGTCGCGAGAGCAAGTGGTGAGGCAGCAGGTATTGGCTGAGGATAAACAGACGCTTGTTCATTAACTGTCCTTGAAAAACTTAAATCTCTACGGGCGTGTCGGGATGGTTGCCCCATTCGCCCCAGGAGCCGGCGTAGCCTTTGACCCGCGGATAACCGAGGGATTTGGCCACTAGATAAGTGAAGCCAGACCGGTGATGAGTCTGGCAGTGAGTGATGATTTCTTTGTCCTTGGTGATCCCGAGCTGTTCGAGGATCTGCGGCATGTCGCTGCGGATGCGCAGGTTGCGCGCCTGATCCATGCCGGCGGTCCATTCAAAATTGACCGCGCCCGGAATGTGCCCGGCCTTGGCGGCGAGGACTTTCTCGCCGGAAAACTCCAGCGGCCCGCGGGCGTCCCAGATCGCCAGGTCGGCAGCACCGAGGCGGCTTTGCAAGTACTCGCGGGTGGCGGTCGGTTCGTCGTGCAGCGTCAGCTTCACCGGGCCACCGACGGCGGGCGGGACCTGAATCGACATCGGCATGCCTGCGGCCAGCCAGGCTGGCAGGCCACCGTCCAGGTAGTGGTATTTGCTGTGCCCGATCACATCCAGCAACCAGATGAACCGTCCGGCCCAACCGCCACCTTCATCGTCATACACCACGTAAACCGCGTCGGGATTGTGCCCCAGTTCGCCAAACAAGGCTTCGAGCGCGGCTTTCGGCGGCATCAGGCCTGGCGCCGGTGGCTGGCCCAGTTGCGTGCGTTTGGGGTCGACAAAACGCGCGCCGGGCAGGTGACCTTCGGTGTAACGGGCGCTGCTGGTCAGGTCCACCAGAATCAATTCGGCGGCGTCGAGACGCGGGAGCAAGTCGCTCGGCTCGATCACCAGCGGCAAGCCAGAGAAGTCAGACATGTGAGGTCTCCAGAGCACAAAGGGAGGGATTGTAGCGCAGGGTCATTGGCCGCGGGTGCTAAAGCTATGCAGGGCTT
This sequence comes from Pseudomonas sp. 43NM1, assembly GCF_002836905.1. Classification (NCBI taxonomy): domain Bacteria; kingdom Pseudomonadati; phylum Pseudomonadota; class Gammaproteobacteria; order Pseudomonadales; family Pseudomonadaceae; genus Pseudomonas; species Pseudomonas sp. 43NM1. Next base: position 24,570 of record NZ_MKGS01000187.1, read on the forward strand.
TTTCGATGCACTGCGCGGTTTTGCCGAAAGCCTGCACGGTAATTTCCGAGAACTGCCCGCCACCCTGGTCCGCCACCACAATCATGATCACCCGGCCATTATTGACCAGTGACCGCAGCAGCAAGTGTTCGCCGCTGAACTGGGCGCGCAGGCTGGCGGGCAGCAACGCCGAGAATTGCGCATTGTTGGCCGGGGTGATGCGCACTTGCGCCTGCTGCGAAAGCAGACGTTGCAACACGCTGCTTTGGCTGACCTGGAAATTCAGCCCGGCAGCTTCTTTGGGCAGGCCCGCCGTTTGATGCACGCGCAGATTGGCGTGGGTGCGATCGGTCATCAAAATCATCACTCGACGCATGCCGCACGCGACCAGCGCATCGCGGGCGGACGTGGTCAGGTGCATCGCGTTGGTGAACCGACTCGGCTCGACCAGCAGCTCGGCGCATTGTTTGCGCCACTTGCTCAGGTCTTCCGCGTTCGGTGCCGGCGCGGGCAGCAAACCGGCGTGAACCCGATTTGTCCCCCACGGCCACAGCAGCGAAACTGCCGGGTGCCAGAGGTCCGGCATCGCATGCTGGCGGGCGCTGTTGGCGGCTTGCTGGTGCAATTGTTGTTGCACCTCATCCATCGAAATTTGCAGGTACAACCCGGTCAGGAACTGCCAGCGCTGACTGTGCGGGCCGTCCCAGGATTGCTGCGCCGACAGCGCCAGGCCGTTGGCCAGCAACACGGTATTGGCCGGTTGGTTGAGCCAGCGACGCAGGGTCGGGTCGTCGTCCAGGCGATTTTGCTGGCGCAGCGGATGCTCGCTGTCGCGGGCGATGCGCAGCACTTTCACCAGTTCGCGTTGCTCGGTGAGCAGCAGCCGATAACCCTGCTGCACCCAGATCGGCAGCCGCCACAGGTCAACCAAAGCGAGGCAGATATCCAGCAAACGCACGCCGAATAATTGTTTCTCGACTGTGCGCGCCGACTCGCCTTTATGGATGACGCGCAGTTCCCATTCCTCCAGCAACTTCGGCTGGGCCAGCGCCATCGGCCACAGCGGCGAGAGAAACAGCAGGCTGCCCCAATGAATGTCCTGCCACAGCCGCGCGAGGCGACCGGCGAAAAAACCGTTGGCCTGTTGGGTCGCGTGCTGGCTGATCAACTGCAACTGGCGCAGGGCATGCGGGATCGCCGATTGCGCTTCGGTAGGCAGGCGATCGAGCAGTTCTTCGGTGCGTTTCAAACCGAGACGATTGATCGCCACTTCAAGATTTTCCGCAGGCTCGGTCATGCTGCCATGGGTGTGACGATTGGCTTCGCGGATCACGCTCAAGGCCAGGGCCGGGCTGTTCTGCATCAAATCGGCAATCTCGCGCAACGAGCTGCGATTATTGCGGATGGCTTTGCAGACGCGCTCGTGACTCTCAAGCGGAACCGGCAGGCGCACGCCGTCGAGAAGCTTGATCCAGCCTTCGAGCGTGGTCGGTTTTACCGCTGCAATATTGGTTTCATTAGCCATGGCTGGACGGGATCATCGTTGGCTGCATACACGCCCGGCGCGGGCTAAATTGGCTTTTCGCCTCAACGGGCTATAGTCTGGCGCAGTTTTGCCGATAAGTAGAAGAAGAGATTTTTTAACTTCCGAATATGACCTTGAACCCGACTCAGTAAGTGCTCTCCTACCTATGGCTAAAATAATCGGCATCATCGTCGTATTCGCGAGCGTGCTCGGCGGATACGTGCTTTCTCACGGCAAAATCGCCGCCCTGATCCAGCCCTTCGAGGTGATGATTATCGGCGGTGCGGCACTGGGTGCATTCCTCCAGGCCAACCCCGGTTATATGACCATGCACGTGCTCAAGAAATCCCTGAGCATGTTCAGTTCGCGTTTCAGCCACACCTTCTATCTGGAAGTGCTGGGCCTGATCTACGAGATCCTCAACAAGAGCCGCCGCGAAGGCATGATGGCCATCGAAGGCGACATCGAAGACGCCGCTGCGAGCCCGATTTTCGCCAAGTACCCGACCGTCATAAAAGACGAACGCATGACTGCGTTCATCTGTGATTACCTGCGCATCATGTCGTCCGGCAACATGGCGCCGCACGAGCTCGAAGGCCTGTTCGACATGGAGCTTTACAGCCTCAAGGAAGACCTCGAGCACCCGTCCCACGCGGTCAACGGCATCGCCGACGCCATGCCGGGTTTCGGTATTGTGGCGGCAGTTTTGGGCATCGTCGTGACCATGGCTTCGCTGGGCGAAGGCGACCAGGCGGCCATCGGCATGCACGTCGGCGCGGCGCTCGTCGGTACCTTCTTCGGTATTCTCGCGGCGTACGGTTTCTTCGGCCCGCTGGCCACCTCCCTGGCACACGATGCCAAGGAAGAACTGAACATCTACGAAGCCATCAAGGCGTCGCTGGTGGCCTCGGCCTCCGGCATGCCGCCATCGTTGGCGGTAGAATTCGGCCGCAAGGTTCTGTACCCGGCGCATCGCCCAAGTTTCGCTGAGCTGGAACAAGCGGTTCGCGGGCGTTAAGTCATGGAAAATAACCAGCCCATAATCATCAAGCGCATCAAGCGCATCGCCGGCGGGCACCACGGCGGCGCGTGGAAAATTGCCTTTGCTGACTTCGCGACGGCGATGATGGCGTTCTTCCTGGTGTTGTGGCTGTTGTCCACCGCGACCCCGGAACAGAAGATCGCTATCGCCGGTTACTTCAAAGACCCGGTCGGCTTCTCCGAGAGCGGCACGCCGTACATCATCGATCTGGGCGGCACGCCGACCCTGGCGCCGGATAACACGCTCAACCCCGAGGTGAAATCTCAGCCGCAACCGGACAAAGTCACGGCCGACACCGATCAGGTCGAAGGCATGGCCGAGCAGGTCGAGAAAGAACGTCTGGAACTGCTGCTGCAAGAACTGCAGAACAAGGTCGACGAGAACCCGCAACTGCAGAAGTTCAAGGATCAGATCCTGTTCGAAATCACCCCGAACGGCTTGCGCATCCAGATCATGGACGCCGATAACCGGCCGATGTTTGACTCGGGCTCGGCGCGGCTGAAACCGTATTTCGAAGATATTTTGCTGGCCATGGCCGACACCATTAAAGCGGTGCCGAACAAAGTCAGCATCAGCGGCCACACCGACGCCAAGCCGTACATCGGCACCGGCGATTTCGGTAACTGGGAATTGTCCGCCAACCGCGCCAACGCCGCCCGCCGCGCGCTGGTCGCCGGCAGCTACCCGGAATCGCAAGTGGCGCGGGTGGTCGGTTATGCCTCGTCGGCGCTGTTTGATCGGGAGAATCCGTTTAATCCGGTGAACCGCCGTATCGACATTGTGGTGTTGACGAAGAGGGCTCAAACGGCGATTGAAGGCGCACAAGGTGCGGACCCTTCGGCGATTCCGGGGCAGGGCGCACCCGGTGAAGCGCCGGGCACGCCAGCCACGCCGGTGGACCCGAACGCGTTGCCGGCGGACAAGCAACCGGTGCCAGCGCATGAGGTTCGGGAGCGTCTGAATTTGTTTGACGACGTGGCACCGAAGCCGGGTGACCCGGCGAAACCGGCGGAAGCGCCGGCGCAGTGATCGAAGAAGCCGACAGCGATGTCGGCTTTTTTCTGCGCTTGATTCCGTGTAGGTGAACGCAACTCCAACTGTAGGAGTGAGCCTGCTCGCGATAGCTCTCTACAAGCCGACTTGGTTCTCCCAGATGTCCACAGATCCAATTGTGGGAGCGAGCTTGCTCGCGATAGCTTTCTATCAGCCAACTTGTTCTTGTCGGGTGTACATATCCATTTCTGCGGTCACGGCGGCATTGGGTTTCGCTTTTACAGCGAGTCACTTTCGAGAAGCGCGAAAGTAACCAAAGCGCTCTTGCCCCTTTCGTTCGGTGCCTCGCCCAGGCTCGGCATGCCCTCGCTCCGGTCCTGCTCCGTGGGCCCGCCGCCATCGGCCATCCCTGGCCGGGGGCGGCTAACC
>NZ_MKGS01000188.1:0-28453 GCF_002836905.1 Pseudomonas sp. 43NM1
GGAAATCCCCAGCGTGGTGTTGTGCGTCACTTGGCAGGCCTGCACCACGGCTTGAATGAAGCGTTGCGGATCGGCGACATCCGCCGCGATGCCGACCGGGGTAATGCGCATCGCCGCGCCGTTGGTGGTGCCGTAGCGCCCGGACTCTTCCGGCGAATGGCCGGCGAGAATCATCTCGATTGAGCGTTTGGTCGAAGGCCCGAGCAGATCCTGCGAGCCCTTGGCTTGCATCTCGGCCTCCCATTCGATCAGGCGTTGCGCGAGCACTGCCGGTTCGATCCGGCCCTCGCCTTCGATCAGCAACTGACCGACCAGGATCGCCTGTTCGGTGTCATCGGTGATCGAGCCTTTGGGCATATTGGCGGCGATCGGTTGGTCGGGGCCGGCATCTTCCAGGTCGGTGATTTCGCCGAACCGCGCCTGGATCTCGGCACGGCTCAGCGATTGCGTGGGCATGCCGAGGGCGTCGCCCAACGCCAAACCATAGAAAGCGCCCAAGGCACGATTGAGCGCAGTCATTTTGATTCTCCAAATTGCAGGTGCAGGCGGAAGTGCACCGGGTCGAGCAAGCTTTCGACCTGTTCCATGAACCGGCCCTGACGGTCATACGTGGTGCGCAGGGCTTTGAGAAATACTGTGCCGGGCGCGCGACCGAGCAGTTCGGCGTCGTCGGCGCTCAGCGGTTCGGCGCCGATCCACTGATCGCCGCGTTCGCCGATGTAGCCGTAGGCGGCCAGGGTGATGGTCAGTGAGTTGTCGATCAGGCCGACGCGCGGCAGGCTTTCCAGGGTGCCGGTGGCGGGAATCAACGAGCGTTCGAGCGACACCAGCGTGCCGTCATTGGCGCGGCGCCGGCGGTCGAGGGTGATGAATTTTTCGGTGCCGAAGCGCGGCAGCAAGTCAGGACGATCGACCGCTTCGAGCCGCAGCACTTCGGTGTTGACCAGCGCCCCGCTGTCCGCCAGCGCTTGCGCCCAACCGCTGTGCTGATCGAGCACCACACCATCGAAAGTGACAATCGAGCCGACCCCGCTTTGCGTGGCGATGTAATTGCGCCGTTTCAGTTCGGCCAGCGCTTCACGCAGCGTGCCGCGGCTGACCTGGAATTCTTGAGCCAACTGATGCTCGCCGGGCAACAGGAAACCGTCCTCCATGAGGCCGCTTTCGATGCGCCGGATAAGCTCGTCGACCACCCGTTGTTTCTTGTCAAATCGGACCTGTCTAATCATGTACAAAGTGATAACCGAAACAGGGCCGGACGAGCAAGAGATATTTCAGAGAGGTGACAGGAGGTGGCTTTCAATTGGGGGGTGTCAGGTAAATCCACCCCTCACCCCAACCCTCTCCCCAAGGGGTAGAGGGGGCTGACCGAGGTGTTTGATGGATTTACTGCGACCTGAAAGTCCGAGTCGAATTCAGGATTTGAAAGCGATGAATATCTGCTCCCTTCCCCCTCTCCCCAAGGGGTAGAGGGGGCTGACCGAGGTGTTTGAAGGATTTACTGCGACCTGAAAGTCCGAGTCGAATTCAAGATTTGAAAGCGATGAAGATCTGCTCCCTTCCCCCTCTCCCCAAGGGGTAGAGGGGGCTGACCGAGGTGTTTGAAGGATTTACTGCAACCTGAAAGTCCGAGTCGAATTCAGGATTTGAAAGGCTTGAAGATCTGCTCCCTTTCCCCCTCTCCCCTTTGGGGAGAGGGTTGGGGTGAGGGGTGGCTCTTGATCTCAGCGTTGTTTCAGTCGGTCAATCACCACCGCCAGCAACAAAATCGAACCGCGAATCACGTACTGATAAAACGTATCGATGTTCTTCAGGTTCATCGCGTTTTCGATAATCGCCAGAATCAGCACCCCGGCAATTACGTGCCGAATCATCCCGATCCCGCCGCTCAGCGACACGCCGCCCAGCACGCACGCGGAGATCACCGTCAGCTCAAAACCCTGGCCGATCATCGGCTGCCCGGAAGTCATGCGCGACGCGAGGATCACCCCGGCCAGCGCACCGATCAAACCGTGCACGGCGAAGATGATGATCTTGGTGCGGTCGACGTTGACCCCGGCCAGCAGCGCCGCTTCCTGATTGCCGCCGATGGCCATGGTGTTGCGCCCGTAAGTCGTGTAGTTCAGCAACCAGCCGAAAAACAGAAAGCAGACGATGGTGATCAGGATCGGCACCGGCACGCCGAACAACTGGCCGTTGCCGAACACGAAGAACTGCTCCTGCGACACGCCGACTGCTTTGCCGTTGGCAAAAATATAGGCCAGGCCGCGGACGATCTGCATCGTCGCCAACGTCGTGATCAGCGCGTTCACGCGCAACTTGGCGATGACGATGCCGTTGATCAACCCGACGATCAGGCCCATCAACAGCGCAGCCCCGACGCCAAGGAATACGCTGTCAGTGTCACGCATCACCACCGCCGCGACCACGCCGGCGCAGGCAATCACCGAACCCACCGACAAGTCGAAATGCCCGGACGCCAGGCAATACAACATGGTGCACGCGGCGATGCCGGTGGTGGAAATCGCCAGGCCCAGACCGCGCATGTTCAGCGGCGAAAGGAAGTTATCGATCAGCAACGTACAGGCAACGAAGATGCCGATGGCCGCCAGCAGCATGACCCAATCGTCGAGGAAACGGCGCATGTCCAGGGGTTTGCGCTCGGTTGGCAGCGCGTTGTTTTGGGTTGTCATCATAGTCACCTCTCAGTTCGCCACGCCGTCAGCGCGTTGGCGCGGCAAAGCCAGTTGCAGCAGGTTGGATTCATTGGCCTCGTCGCGGGACAGTTCGCCGCGCATCGCGCCTTCGCACAGCACCAGGATGCGGTCGGAAATGCCCATGACTTCCATCAAGTCGCTGGACACCACAATCACCGCGATGCCGCTGGCGGCGAGGTTGTGGATGATCTGGTAAATCTCGGCTTTGGCGCCGATGTCGATGCCGCGCGTGGGTTCGTCGAGCAGCAGGACTTTCATCGGCATCGACAACCAGCGACCGAGAATGGCCTTCTGCTGATTGCCGCCGGACAGGTACATGATCTTCTGTGCCGCGCTCGGTGTTTTCACTTTCAGCGCGGCGATCTGCTTGTCCGCGTTGCCCTTTTCCCACAAGCCGCGCAACAGGCAACCGAAGGTCGAATGCGCACCGCGCGCACTGATGTTGATGTTCTCGGCGACGCTGGAGAGCGGCATGATGCCCTCCTTCTTGCGATCTTCCGGGCACAGCAGAATTCCCGCGGCAATCGCATCGCGAGGCGAGCGCAACTTCAGTTCGTGGCCGCGCAATTCCAGGCGTCCGCCAGTGTTGCGGGTCAGGCCGCTGAGCATGCGAAACAGCTCGGTGCGCCCTGCCCCGACCAAACCGAACAACCCGAGAATCTCGCCTTTGTGCACCTCGAAACTCACCGGCTCACGCAGGCCCGGGCCGAGCAGACCGTCGACTTTCAGCGCCACGGCGCCGCGTTGGCGCGGGCGGTAATCGTAGATGTCCTGAATGTCGCGACCGACCATGCAGGTGACCAACTGGTCGTGGGTCAGCTCGCTCATGTTGTCGAACGTGCGCACGAAACGGCCGTCCTTGAACACCGTCACCGCGTTGCAGATGCGGAACACTTCTTCCATGCGATGCGAGACGTAAAGCACCACTTTGCCCTCATCGCGCAGACGCCCGATGATCGCCATCAACCGATCGATCTCACGCGCCGAGAGGCTGCTGGTCGGTTCGTCGAACGCGATCACATGCGCGCCACGCGACAACGCCTTGGCGATTTCGACCAATTGGCGCTGGCCGAGCGACAGGCGCCCGACTTTCTCTTGCGGATCGATTTCGTCGGCCAGACCTTTCAGGCAATTCAACGCCTGCTGGCGCAACGTGCTGCGATTGATCAGGCCGAAACTGGCGGGCAGATGGCCGAGAAACAGGTTCTCGGCGACCGTCATTTCCGGCACCAGATGCAGCTCCTGGTGAATCACCGCGACGCCGCTGGCGATGCTGTCGGCGGTGGACTTGAAGGCCATCGTCTGTTCGCCGACCTGCAGGTTGCCGCTGCTCGGGATGTACGCACCGCCGAGGATTTTCAACAATGTCGATTTGCCGGCGCCGTTCTCGCCCATCAAGGCATGCACTTGCCCCGGATGCGCGACGAAGCTGATGCCGTCGAGCGCCTTCACCCCGGGAAAAGTCTTGCCGATCCCGTTGAAGCGCAAGCTGCCGCCGATGTGTTCTTGTTGTTCTTGTCGTTGTGTTTGCGCTTGCATAACCACCTCATCACACAGATCAGGCAGCCCCGTCGCCAGGGCTGCCGATGAAATCAACCGGCCTTCAGTTCCACAGGCCGATTTTTTCCAGTTCCTGCTTGAAGTTGTCGCGAGTGATCAGCGTCACGTCGTCCATGGCGGTGTATTTCGGCGGCTCTTTGCCGGTGGTGACCCACTCGTACATCATCACGGCGGTGTTGTAGCCCTCGATGTGCGGGCTCGGCAGCATCGAGCCGAAGAAGCCACTGTTAGGCTTTTTCAGTTCGCCGATGGCGTCAGTGCCGTTGATGCCGATGCCGATCACGTTGGCCGCAGTGAACCCGGCGCTTTCGGTGGCGCGCACGCCGCCCAGCACGGTGTTGTCATTCATGCCGCCGATGATCAGGTTTTTCGCCGCGCCTGGCAGTTTCACCAACGCCGAGTTGGTGGCGTCCATGCTGCCCGGTACGTCGAGGGTTTTCTGCGCGGCGTAGAGAATGTGGTCTTTCGGAAAGCCTGCGTCTTCGAGGGCTTTGACCGAACCGTCGGTGCGTTTTTTGCCAGTGTCGAGTTCGTTGAAGGTGTTGATAACGGCGTAGGTTTCTTTCCAGTCCCAGTTGCGTTTTTTCGCTTCAGTGACCATCGCCGCGCCCTGCTTCTGGCCGACTTCGAATGCGGCCATGCCGAGGTATGGCACGTCTTCCATGAATTTGCCGCTGGCATCGACAAAGCGGTCATCGACGGCGATCACTTTCAAGCCGTTGGCTTTGGCCTTGGCAACGATCGCCGGGCCGAGGCCGACGTCTGGCGGGCAGATGACAAAGCCTTTGGCGCCGTTGGCCGCGAGGCTGTCGATGGCGGAGAGGGTTTTTTCGCCGTCAGGCACGGCGATCTTGATCACGGTGAAGCCCTTGTCCTTGCCGGCCTTTTCGGCGAAGGCCCATTCGGTCTGGAACCAGGGCTCTTCAGCCTGTTTGACCAGAAACCCGATCTTCACTTCTTCGGCCGCCAGCAGCGTACTGCTCAGGCTGACCGCGGTAACCGCCAGAGCGGCACAGCACAGGGAACGGATCCCACGACGACGATTCATAAGCTGACTCCTTGTTATTTTTTTTGAGCGTTATTTGAAAATCGGTACAGCGGTCAAAACATCTAGCAAATAGTCATATCGTATGATGATTGGATTTTAGACGGACCTCTCCGTCTGACCGCGCCTGTTCAGTCGTGATACATGACCGAACGACCACCATCGATGGTGATGCACGAGGCATTGATGAACGGCGCTTCATCGCTGGCCAGGAACACCGCTGTCATCGCCACTTCCATCGGTTGCCCGATACGCCGTGGCGGGTGCAAATCAAAGGCGCGCTGACGCTCGGCGTGCGGGTCGGCGAAACCGTTCCAGTAATCGACATTAAGTTGGGTTTCGATGTAGCCCGGCGCGATGGCGTTGACGCGAATGCCCTGCGGCGCGTATTCGATGCCGAGCGCGCGGGTCAGGCCGAGCAAACCGTGTTTGGCCACCGGGTACGGGAAGCAGCCGGGAATGATGTGGCTGGAATGGGTCGAGGCAATATTGATAATGCTGCCGACGCCCTGCTCGATCATTTGCGGCAGCACGGCTTTGCAGCCAAACCAGGCGCCGTCGAGATCGATGGCGAAGCAGCGACGCCAATCCTCTTCGGTCATTTGCAGCGGATCGCGGAACACGTTGACCCCGGCGCAGTTGACCAGTACGTCGATGCGCCCGTGACGCTCGACCGCCAGCCGCGCCATGGCGTGCAAGTCTGGCTGGCTGGACACGTCAGCGCTGATCGCTTGCACGTCAAAACCCTGCTGGCGCCAATGCGCCGCGACCTGCTCGACTTTATCGGCCTGAATGTCGCTGATGATCAGCCTGGCTTGCTGCGACGCGAAGGCGCCGACGATGGCTTCGCCGATGCCTTGAGCGGCGCCGGTAAGCAGCACGACTTTATCTTTCAGCCGTTCGCCCCGCAGCGGTGCTGGCACCGGCGGCAAGCTGAGCGCCTCAGCCATGATTGACGACTGCCTTGTGCAGACACGACAAATTTTGCACGCACGACAAAACGCGGACATCTGACGATGTCCGGTCGCAAAACTGTTCTGAAAATCGCTGCATCACTTCACCTGTTTTGTTTTTTTAAGTGTGAGTGCGTGTAACTGATTTGAAGTAGAGCTAGTCAACAATGGAGCCGACTATAAACCCGACCGCCAAATAATCTCAATATATAATTTTACATCCCATATTTTGGGATCTAACCGGCGAACCTCGTACAGACTTTTCCCGCTACATCGACGCGCAGCGCTAACAGCGCGCCATCCAGAGGATGATCGAGCGGGCTGGCAGCGCTGGTGACGTACAGGGTTTGCAGGTCTTCGCCGCCAAAAACGCAACTGGTCGGACGGCTGACCGGCAATTCGATCACCCGATCAACCAGCCCTTCTGGACTGATCCTCAGCAGGCAACTGCCGTCCCACCGCGCATTCCACAGATAACCTTGTGCATCCATCGCCGAACCGTCCGGGCCGCCGCGCTCGTGCGGGCCGAACCAGTGCCGGCCCGGTTCGAGGCTGCCATCGCTGCGAATGAAATGCTGATACAGCGTGGCGTCGAGGCTGTCGGCGAAGTGCAGCCGGGTTTCGTCATCGCTCCACAACAAGGTGTTGGGAATGCCCAAGCCGCGCAGCAACGGCGTGACCCGCGCATCGCGGTCGATGCGGAACAGGCCGCCGGAGCGGCGTTCGATCGGCAAGTCTTTACCGTTCTCGCCGATGTTGTTTTGCATGGTCCCGAGCCAGAGCCGGCCTTGTGCGTCGCAACGGGCTTCGTTGGGGCGATTGCCGGGTTGCGGGTCGGCGACGCAGAGCAAGGTAAGGCGCGGTTCGAGGCCCGGGGAATCAAGGTCGAGGCGATAGACGCCGCTGCTCAGGGTCACCAGCGCATCGCCGCTTTCGCACGGGATGAACGCGGACACGTGCTCGGGCATTTGCCAGATCTGCACGTTGGCGCCGATCAGGCGCAAGGCTTGCTTGCCGGCGATGTCGACCCAGTACAACGCCTGCGTCGGCACATCCCAGAACGGGCCTTCGCCGAGCTGGGCGCGGTGTTCGGTAACGGCAGTCCAACTCATGGAAATTCCTTCGCTGTTCATGTGGGAGCGAGCTTGCTCGCGATGGCGGTGTAACAGGCAAATTTGATATTGAATGTTACGGCCCAATCGCGGACAAGGTCGCTCCCACAAGGTTCTTTGGTGTCAGCTGGCCTTTTTGTCGGCCATGACTTGCGGGTAGAAACGTTTGATCGCCAAATCTGCGTTGTCGATCAGGGTCATGCAGGCCCACACACCCCGCGCGGCATCCCGGGCGGCGATGGCGTCGGCCATGTCTTTATGGATAGGTAATGTGCGACGCAGTTCATCCGGATCGGCGGCGGAAACTTCAAACGACACCGCCAGCAGCGCGCCGAGGGCCGGGACCATTTGTTCGATGAATTGGTTGTGGCTGGCGGCGAGGATGCACTCGTGAAAGAGCTGGTCGGCGCGGTTGTAATCGGCGTCGCTGTCGACCGCCCGCTCCAGCGCGTTGTAGGCCTGGAGGATGGCCTGGACTTGTTCGACGGTGGCGCGCTCGCAGGCCCAGCGCACTGCCATTGGTTCGATGGTGCGGCGCAGGTCGAGCAAGTCGTCGACGAAGTTTTCCGGCAGGCCACTGCGCGACAGCCAGCCAACCACTTGCGGATCAAACAGATTCCAGCGGCGCACCGGCAGCACCCGCGTACCGACCTTCGGCCCGACTTCGAGCAGGCCTTTGGCGACCAGGGTTTTGATCGCTTCACGAATGACCGTGCGGCTGACCCCGAGCTGCTCGCCGAGGTCGGCCTCGACCTTGATGGTTTCGCCGGGCTTCACTTGGCCGGCCGCAATCCAGCAGCCTAGCCAATCGACCGTCGACGCGTGAAAGCTGCTGGACATGAAAACCTCAATGAGGAGACGGCCAAAAGCCGTTCGCGATGGAGGCTTACGCTAATCATCATACGATTGGGTGTCAAATTGAATTTTTAGCCCGATGCGAAAACAGTGTGGCAGCGAGCTTGCTCGCTCCCACATTTGGATTCACTCAGGGTTCGAGACCGATAGGGAAGAACTCGCCGCCGCTCCACACGCCCAACCAGCGCTGGCCGTCGATTTCACGGCTGACCGCCAATTCGACCAGTTGGTAAAACACGTTGCGATGGATCAGCGCTTCGAGGTTGCTGCGCACGTGCACGTAAGGCGCGGGCTCTTGGGTCAGCGGATCAGTCACCACGCGGATCGGGTGTTCAACGCCCGCCTCGGTGGTTTCGTCGACGTTGGTGGTGAAGCGCAACACCTGCGCTTCGCCCTCGCCTTCGACCTCGACGGCAATCGCCACAAACGGCGCGTCGTCGACTTTGATCCCGACTTTCTCGACCGGGGTGATCAGGAAATAATCATCGCCGTCGCGGCGAATGATGGTGGAGAACAGTTTGACCATCGGCTTGCGCCCGATCGGCGTGCCCAGGTAATACCAGGTGCCGTCGCGGGCGATGCGCATGTCGATGTCGCCGCAGAAGTCCGGGTTCCACAAGTGCACCGGCGGCAGGCCTTTGGTCTTGGGGATTTGCCCCAGCAGGTCGTTGGCTTTTTGCGGTTCACTCATGGCGTATTCCTTTTAGTGGTCGCTTTAGTGGTCGCTGAGCCCCAACAGGCTGCGAGCGTATTGCTCCAGCGGCGGGCCCAGCAGGTCTTCTGGCTTGGTGTCGTGGAACGTCAGTAAACCGCCACGACTTTTGATGCGTGCAGTATCAATCAAATACTGGGTGCTGGTCTCGATCAACATGATCTGAATGATCCCGCTGTCGATGCCGAGGCGATCCACGGCTTCCTGGTCGAGCCATTCGTCCGAGTTGCCGATGCGATCGTCAGCCTTGGCGAAGCGCGTGTACAGCAGGTAATGCGCGCCGACTGCGCGAGCTTCGCCCATCGCGGCGTCGAGGCCTTCGGGGGCACGCGCGCGGCGGACCATCGGGAAATATTCGATAAAACCGTTGAAGGCTTCTTCGGCGACCACGTTAGGTCGCGGGTAGGCGCTGCCCGGCGGCGCGAATGCACCTTGGGCGATGTAGATGAACGAGTCCGGCTGAATGCGGAAGTTGTTCGCGCGCTGGCTGTTGCTGTGGTCCAGCAGCCCCGCGTCGCTCATGTGGTAGCGAACACCTTCGCCCATGTCGCTGACATTCATGCAGCCACCAAGCGCCAAAACGGCCAGCAGCAAAACCAGGCTACGCATCCTATCCTCCAGAAGCCGGTGACGGAAAACCGGCGAATGGCGGTTGAATGCAGCTTCCGCGCCAGCTCGCCGGACTGCATTGATTCAGTGGTTCTTTAAATGACCGGGAGATTGCTTTCGCGGGCAAGCCTCGCTCCTACAGGGGTGTGCGTTTAACCTGTAGGAGCGAGGCTTGCCCGCGAATGGGCCTGTCAGCCGCCGATGATTTTCATGATGGTTGCGCCACCAGAGAATGCCACTTCCTGCTTGTCGCCCAAGGCTTTCACCAGCAAGCGCTGCAGCGCTGGCAGCGCTTGATGACGCGGTTTGTCCAGCAGATCGCCGACGTAGTGGCGATTGCTCGACGACAAGCAACCATGCAGCCAACCGGTGGACGACAGGCGCAACCGCGAACACGTGCGGCAGAACGGCACGCTTTCGTTGGCGATCACCCCGAAAAAACCATGCCCCGGAATCTCGTAGCGCACCGCTGTGGCATCGACCGGCGCATTGGCTTGCAGGTATTCATGCCGCTCGCCAATCAGGCTGAGCAATTGCTGAAGGCTGACGAACTGTTGCAGGAAAGCATTGTTGTCGGTGGCCAAGTGGCCCATGCGCATCAGCTCGATAAAACGCAGCTCGTAGCCGCGTTCCAGGCAGTAATCGAGCAACGGCATCACCTGATCGAGGTTCTGCCCGCGCAACGGCACCATGTTGACCTTGATCTTCATCCCGGCGGCCGCAGCTTGCTGCATGCCATCGAGCACCGTCGCCAGATCGCCACCGCGCGCAATGCTGCGAAACGCGTTGGCGTCCAGCGTATCGAGGGAAACGTTGATGCGGCGGATCCCGGCATCGACCAGCAGCGGCAGTTTTTTTGCCAGCAACTGACCATTGGTGGTCAGGCTGATGTCCTCAAGGCCCATCTTGCCGACGGCGGTCATGAACGCTTCGAGTTTGGGACTGACCAGCGGCTCGCCGCCAGTGATGCGCAAGCGCTCGATGCCAGCGGCTTCGATCAGATACGCGACGCCGCGCGCCATGGCCTCGGCCGACAGCTCATCCTGCGCAGCCACCAACCGCTTGCCGTTGGGCACGCAGTAGGTACAGGCGTAGTTGCAGGCTGAGGTCAGGCTGATCCGCAAATTGCGAAAACGCCTGCCTTGACGGTCAACGATCATGGATCACTCCGGCATGAGAAGATTCGGGACTGCTAAAACTTGACTCACAAATCAAGTTTTAGCAATCCCCAAGCCTGAGTATATTCCTGCGGTACTGCGCCTTGTAACGAAATATTGGCGCAATCAGCCGGCTGAATGGCTCAGCTGCTTGGCGTGTCGGTGTCACGCTTGCGCTTGTTGCCCATGCGCACGCCGATGTCCATCAGGAACTGGAAGAAGCCTTCCTGATCTTCCAGCACGTTGCTCCAGAACGGCGAGTGATACAGCGCAACCGCGCCGTGCACCAGCGCCCAGGACGCGCAGTAATGGAAATACGGCGGCACGTCTTCGAGCTTGCCTTCGCTGATTCGGCCCTTGATCAGCAGGGTCAGGCGTTCGAAGTTCGAGGCACGGATCTTGTGCAGCTCCTCGACCATCTCCGGCACCTGATTGCCCTTGACCACTTTTTCTTCGAGGCGATCGAACAGGCGATAACGTTGCGGATCGCGCATGCGGAATTCGAAGTAGGCCCGCGACAGCGCTTCCTTGTCCTTGTCGACGTCGGCCGAATGCAGCAGCTCGTTCAAATCGCGCTCGTAATCGAGCATCAGGCGCAGATAGATTTCGGCCTTGGATTTGAAGTGCTTGTAGATCGTGCCTTTGCCGATACCGACGGCATCAGCAATCATCTCGACGGTGACGCTGTCTTCACCCTGATCGAGGAACAGCTTGAGCGCGGTATCGAGAATTTCTTGCTCGCGGCGACGAAACTCACGGACCTTACGAGGTTCTTTATGCATAAGAAAAAGGTCTGTAGGGGTCAAAATTCGAAGCCGCGTATTATGCCTAACTTGCGCCAAAATGCACGGATCATCCGACCATATCTGTGTTTCTTGATGATTTCGCGCAGGCTCGGCCGTTGATGAGAACTCTTCCGAAGCGCGCGTATTCCAAATTTGTTTAAAAACCACGGCGGCTAAACTGGCGCCAGCTCAATACTGATCAATACTTGAACTGTCGGCGAGGCATCTCCCCCAGGTGCAGCGCCGATATTGGTACCAACGGACCGCGTACCTTTGTTTTACTCCTAATGGTCTTAACCCGGATTCACCCCCCAGAACCCGGGTTTTTTTTGCCTGCGATTCAGCCTTTTACATGCGCCAACGGAAACAGCCGCTTGAAGTTTTCGGTGGTCTGTTCGGCAAATCGCTCGTAAGTCTCACCGCGCAGCATTGCGAGAAACTCTGCCACTTCCCGCACATATTGCGGCAGGTTCGGTTTGCCCCGGTGCGGGATCGGCGCCAGGTACGGCGAGTCGGTTTCCACCAGCAAACGGTCGGCCGGCACTTTGCTGGCGACGTCGCGCAAGGCGTCGGCATTGCGGAAGGTGACAATCCCGGACAGGGAAATGTAATAACCCATGTCCAGCGCAGCCTTGGCCATGTCCCAGTCTTCGGTGAAGCAGTGCAACACGCCGGCCTGCGGCAGAGCCGCTTCGCGCAGCAGGCTCAAGGTATCGGCGCGGGCGCCACGGGTGTGGATGATCACCGGTTTGCCGGTCTGCTGCGCGGCTTGCAGGTGCAGACGGAAGGATTCCTGCTGCAACTCCGCCGCCTCCGGCTCGTAGTGATAATCAAGGCCGGTTTCGCCGATCGCCACTACCCGCGGGTGGTTGAGCTCCTGCAGCAGCCAGTCGAGCGCAGGCGCGGCGCCGGGCTGCACGTCCAGCGGGTGCACGCCGACCGAGCAATCAACGTCGTCATAACGCTCGGCCAGGGCTTTGACGTCGGCGGCGTTGTCGACGCTGACGCCGATGCACAAAAAGTGCCCTACCCCGCGCTCACGGGCCGCATCCAGCGCGGCATCAAGGGAACCGTCGTGGGCGGCGAGGTCGAGGCGATCAAGGTGACAATGGGAATCTACGAGCATAAAAGGGCGGCAACTTACATCGTATGAGTGGGACGGTCGGATTTGAGGGCTCCGGCCAGATGAGTTTCGATTCGACTGCGAGCGGTGTTGTCACCGTCGTTGAACTGCACGCCAACGCCGGCGGCGCGGTTGCCCTGGGCACCTTTGGGGGTGATCCAGGCGACTTTGCCGGCGACCGGAATCTTTTCCGCTTCGTCCATCAGGTTCAGCAACATGAACACCTCGTCGCCCAACTTGTAGCTTTTGTTGGTCGGGATGAACAGGCCGCCGTTCTTGATAAACGGCATGTAAGCGGCGTACAGCACCGACTTGTCCTTGATGGTCAGGGACAGGATGCCGTTGCGCGGTCCGGTATTAAGCGGTTCATTCATGCTGACCTCCACTGCTGATTCTCAGAGTCTAGTCACTTGCAATCACTTCTGACCGGGCAAAGACACCCATTGCACCAACAGCGCTTCCAGCAGCAACGCCGGGTTGAGGTTGGCTTTGCTCATGACTTTCTGCCGCTGGGCCAGAATCCAGTCCTGAATCGCCAGCACTTTGTTTTGTCCGGACTTCTGCCCCAGGTATTGAATGACCTTGCGCATGTCGGTCAGGCCGAGGCCCTGCTCATCCTGGGTCAATTGATAACGCAGGATCAAGCTCGACCAATCGCAGAACCAGTCGAACAACAGCAATTGCGGAATGCTTTTCCATTCCTCGGCCAATTGGCTCGGCGATTTCTGCTGCTTGAGCAACTGCTTCACGCCTTCGACCACCAGCCCGCGCTGTTCGCGCACGCCTTGTTTTTGCAGCTTCAGCGCGGCCAGCGGCGAACCGGCGGCCAGGGTCAGCAGTTCGACGCGTTCTTCCGGCGAGCAGTCCGGCAGCGCGGTGGCGAGCCATGCCAGGCTCATCGCCTCGCTCGGCAGCGGACAGGCTTGCTGCTGACAGCGACTCTTGATCGTCGGCAGCAGACGGCTGGTCTGGTGACTCACCAGCAGCAACACGGTATCGCCGGACGGCTCTTCAAGGCTTTTCAGCAAGGCATTGGCGGCGTTGACGTTCATCGACTCGACCGGCTCGATCAATACCACTTTGCGCCCGCCCATCTGCGCGGTCTGCACTACAAAACCAACCAGATCACGCACCTGGTCGACTTTGATCGCCTTGTCCGCCTCTTCCGGTTCGAGGATGTAATTGTCCGGGTGACTGCCGGCCTTGAGCAAAAGACAGGATTTGCACTCGCCGCAGGCATTCGCGGCACTCGGACGCTGACACAGCAAATGCGCCATCAGCCGCTCAGCCAAGGCGCGTTTGCCGATCCCGGCCGGGCCGTGCAGCAAATAAGCGTGCGCGTGTTGCTTGCGTCCGGCCATTTGCTGCCAGAGCTCGTCCTGCCACGGATAGGCCTCAGCCACGGGTCAGCTCCAGTAAACGTGGGAGCAGCGCATCCAGTGACTGCTGGACTTGCGGCAACGCTTGCGCGGCATCGACCAGTACATAACGTGCCGGATCGGCTTCAGCGCGCCTGAGGAAGGCACTGCGCACTGCATCGAAAAACGCTCGACCTTCGAGTTCGAAGCGATCCAGCCGACCGCGTGCGCTGGCACGGGCGAGGCCGACCTCTACCGGCAGATCGAAAATCAGCGTCAGGTCCGGGCGCAAGTCGCCCTGGACGAAGGTTTCGAGGGTGGCGATGCGCTCCAGGGACAAACCGCGACCGCCGCCCTGATAGGCGTAAGTCGAGTCGGTGAAACGATCGCACAACACCACCGCGCCGCGTGCCAGCGCCGGGCGAATCACCTCGGCCAGATGCTGGGCGCGGGCGGCAAATACCAGCAACAGTTCGGTGTCGGCGTTCATCACTTCGTCGAGCGGCGCCAGCAACACTTCACGAATGCGCTCGGCCAGCGGCGTGCCGCCCGGCTCGCGGGTCAGCAACACTTCGATACCAGCGGCGCGCAGGCGCTCGGCGAGGTATTCGCGGTTGGTGCTTTTGCCGGCGCCTTCCGGGCCTTCCAGGGTAATAAACAAGCCAGTCACAGGCAGTCCTTAGTCAGAGTCATTGCGTGCTTTGCGGCGCCGAGGCAGCCGGCTCCGGCGCAGATTCTTGCGCGGGCTCAGGCGCCGGTTCCTGCGCCGGAACCTGCGGCGCACTTTCCGGCGCGGTGTTGGGCGACGCTGCAGGAATCGGTGTCTCGGCATCCGGCGTCACGGGGGCGCTCGCCGGGGCCGGGCTGGAGCGGTAATCGGCGCGACGCTTGATTTGAAACTCGCGGACCGCCGAGTTGTGCGCGTCCAGATCATCGGAAAACACGTGGCTGCCGTCACCGCGCGCGACAAAATACAAGCTGTTGCCGGCCACCGGGTTCAGTGCAGCATGAATCGCCTCGCGGCCAACCATCGCAATCGGCGTCGGCGGCAAACCGGAAATCATGTAGGTGTTGTACGGCGTCGCTTCCTTGAGATGAGCGCGGGTCAGCTTGCCGTTGTAGCGGTCGCCGAGGCCGTAGATCACCGTCGGATCGGTCTGCAGCAACATGCCCATGGCCATCCGTCGCACGAATACCCCGGCAATCTGCCCGCGTTCTTGCGGCACGCCGGTTTCCTTCTCGACCAGCGACGCCATGATCAGCGCTTGATACGGCTCGGTGTACGGCACGTCGGCGGCGCGTTTTTCCCATTCCTTGGCGAGCACTTCGTCGAGTCGCTCATAGGCTTTGTTCAGCAGCTCGGCGTCGGTCATGCCGCGCACGAAACTGTAAGTGTCGGGGAAGAAGCGGCCCTCGGGGAAAATCCCGCTGTGACCGAGCTTGTCCATCACTTGCGTATCGTTCAGGCCATTAAGGGTTTGCTTGAGTTTGTCGTCCTTGGCCAGGGCGGCGCGGACCTGGTGGAAGTTCCAGCCTTCAACCAGTGTCACGCTGTACTGCACGACTTCGCCGCGCTTCCACAGATCGATCAGGCCATCGACGGTCATCCCCGGCAGCATGCGGTATTCGCCACTATGGATCGGCGTTGCGGCCAGATTGAAGCGCCAATAGACGCGCAACCAGAAAGCGTCCTTGATGACGCCATCGGCTTCGAGTCGATAGAAGGTGCGGGTCGGTGTCGTGCCTTTGGGCACTTCCAGCAGTTCTTCCTGGGTGATGTTCAGCGGTTGTTGCAGCGCCGAATTGATTTTCCAGGCCGAAGCGCCAGCCAGCAGCCCTGCCAGAACCAGTCCGGTTTCCAGCAGCAGCAGAAATTTACGTCTCACGTATCAAACATCCAGTAGCGCGCGGGCAATGGTTTGGAGTTTACGGGTGAGCGGGCCAACCGGCCAGCTCAGTGCTGCATAGGCGCGCACCGGCCAAATGCCATACACGCTGTTGCAGACGAACACTTCATCGGCCCATTGCAGCTGATCGAGGCTGATGTCGGTGGTTTGCGTGGGGATCGCCAATGACTCAGCCTGAAACAATAATTCGGCGCGCATCACCCCGGCCACGCCGCAACGCTTGAGATCGGCGGTCATCAGCACACCGTCGCGCACCATGAACAGATTGCTGAAGACGCCTTCGATGACGCGCCCGGCTTGATCGAGCATCAAGCCTTCGGCGTGTTCGGCATCTTGCCATTCGGCACGGGCGATGACTTGCTCCAGGCGATTCAAATGTTTGAGCCCGGCAAGCAAAGGTTGTTGGGAAAGTCGCGTGGTGCAGGGAAACAGGCGAACGCCCTGCTCGGCATACGCTGGCGGGTAAATAGCGGGAGGGTTGCCTTGCAGAATGCGTCGGGCCTGCGCCGATGGGTCTGGGGCGTAGCCGCGCAAACCGTCGCCACGGGTGAGGATGAGCTTGAGCACACCCGCGCCCATGGCACCGGCATACGTCAGCAGCTCGTGGCGGATCAACGCCTGATCGGCATTGATTGCCAGACGAGCGCAGCCCTCGGCCAGACGCGCCAAATGGCGCTCCAGCAGCACTGGCTGCCCACCGCGCACGGCAATGGTCTCGAACAGACCATCACCGTAAGCCAGGCCGCGATCCTTCAGCGACAGAGCGTCAGCCGGTTGACCGTCGACCCAGCAGTCCATCAGCCAGCGAACCGGCGGAACACCAGCGAGCCGTTGGTCCCGCCAAACCCGAAGGAGTTGGACAGCACCACGTCGATGTCCATGTTGCGCGCAGTGTGCGGCACAAAATCGAGGTCGCAGCCTTCGTCCGGCTCATCGAGGTTGATGGTCGGCGGCGCCACTTGGCTGTTGATCGCCAGCACGCTGAAGATCGCCTCGACCGCGCCCGCCGCACCCAACAGGTGACCGGTCATGGACTTGGTCGAACTGACCGCCAGGTTGTAGGCGTGATCGCCGAACACCGTCTTGATCGCACAGGCTTCAGCAAGGTCGCCGGCCGAAGTCGAGGTGCCGTGGGCGTTGATGTACTGGACTTGATCGCTATTGATCTTGGCATCGCGCAGGGCATTGGTGATGCAACGCGCAGCGCCTGCACCGTCGGCCGGTGGCGAGGTCATGTGGAACGCGTCGCCACTGGTGCCAAAACCGATCAGCTCGGCGTAGATGGTCGCGCCACGCGCCTTGGCGTGCTCCAGCTCTTCGAGCACCAGCGCACCGGCGCCGTCGGACAGCACGAAGCCATCACGGCCCTTGTCCCACGGACGGCTGGCACGGGTCGGCTCGTCGTTGCGGGTCGACAGCGCGCGGGAGGCACCAAAGCCGCCCATGCCCAGACCGCACGCGGCCATCTCGGCACCGCCGGCAATCATCACGTCGGCTTCGTCGTACATGATGTTGCGCGCCGCCATGCCGATGCAGTGCGTGCCGGTGGTACATGCGGTGGCGATGGCGTAGTTAGGCCCCTGTGCACCCAAATGAATGGACAGGAAACCGGAAATCATATTGATGATCGAGCCAGGCACGAAGAATGGTGAAATTCGACGCGGACCGGACTCATGCAGCGTGCGGCTGGTTTCTTCGATATTGGTCAAACCGCCAATACCCGAACCCATGGCCACGCCGATGCGCTCGCGGTTGGCGTCAGTGACTTCCAGACCGGCGTTACGCACAGCCTGAAACCCTGCGGCCAGACCGTATTGAATGAACAGGTCGAGCTTGCGCGCTTCCTTGACCGAGAGGTATTCCTCGACATTGAAGCCCTTTACCGAGCCGCCAAAACGGGTGGAATAGGCAGAAAGGTCGGTGTGTTCGATCAGACCAATGCCACTGCGGCCAGCCAGAATGCCCTGCCAGCTGCTCGGCACATCCGTGCCCAGTGGCGACAACATACCCATACCGGTGACTACGACGCGTCTACGCGACACAGCACTCTCCTTTTTCTAATGACGACTTTGCATGAGGCCTAAAGAAAAAACCGCACGCCGTGATGGCAGTGCGGTTTTTCCATGACAGCAAGCAACGATTACAAGCTATTAAGCCTGGTGGTTAGTAACGTAATCGATTGCGGCTTGTACAGTAGTGATCTTCTCAGCTTCTTCGTCAGGGATTTCGGTCTCGAATTCCTCTTCCAGAGCCATCACCAGCTCAACGGTGTCAAGGGAGTCGGCACCCAGGTCTTCAACGAAGGAAGCAGTGTTGACCACTTCTTCTTCTTTAACGCCCAGTTGCTCAGCAACGATTTTCTTGACGCGCTCTTCGATGGTGCTCATACCTTGTTTTCACTCCTAATGGACAAATTCAGGCAGCTGGCCAGTGGGTAAGTGTATAGAAAGACTTTTCGGTTTTTCAACTGAAAGCTTCACTCCTCAAACCCTGCAGCCCTCTGCCTATAAATAGATTGCAGCTTTATAACGGATTTTAGACAGCTCGTATGACATTTTTTTGAAGCAACCCGTCACATTTAACTCATGTACATCCCGCCGTTCACCGGGATTGTAGCCCCAGTAACGTAAGCCGCACCGTCGGATGCAAGAAAAGCGACCACAGACGCGATCTCTTGTGCTTGCCCCAGACGGCCCAGCGGAATCTGTGTCGCCAAGGATTCACGCTGCGCTTCAGGCAGCTCACGGGTCATATCGGTGTCGATGAACCCTGGGGCCACCGAGTTTACCGTAATCGAACGCGAACCGACTTCCCGCGCCAATGCGCGGCTGAAACCTTCCAGACCTGCCTTGGCGGCTGCGTAGTTTACTTGGCCTGCGTTGCCCATGGCACCCACAACCGAACCAATACTGATAATTCGTCCCCAACGCGCCTTCGTCATGCCACGCAAAACGCCCTTGGACAGGCGGAACAGACTGTTCAGGTTGGTATCGATGACGTCGTTCCATTCGTCGTCTTTCATGCGCATCATCAGATTATCGCGGGTGATGCCAGCATTGTTGACCAGGATCGCCGGCGCACCGAACTGCTCGGAAATGCTCGAAAGGACCGCCGCAACCGATTCGTCGCTGGTCACGTTGAGTTCCAGACCCGTGCCCTGAATTGCGTTTTCTTTAAGCGTTGCAGCGATGCGCTCGGCACCCGCTGCGGAGGTCGCGGTGCCAATCACGATGGCGCCCTGACGACCCAGCTCCAGGGCGATGGCCTGGCCGATACCACGGCTTGCGCCAGTGACCAGTGCAACTTTACCTTGCAGACTCATGCAAGTTTCTCCTGATTCAGGCCAGCGCTGCGCGAGCGGCAGCGAAAGCGTCTGGGCTATTGAGGTTGGAAGTCGACACGCCTTCGGCGCAGCGTTTGTTCAGGCCGGCGAGCACTTTGCCAGGGCCGCATTCGACCAACTGGGTCGCGCCCTTGGCGGCCAGCGCCTGGACCGATTCAACCCAGCGCACAGGCTTGTAGAGCTGCTCAAGCAAATCGCGCTTGAGGGTGTCGAGATCGGCCGGCACGCTGGCGCTGACGTTCTGCACCACCGGGATCTGCGGCGCCTGCCAGTCAATCGCGGCGATGGATTCGGCAAACCGCTCGGCGGCCGGACGCATCAGCTCACAGTGCGACGGCACGCTGACCGGCAACGGCATGGCGCGCTTGGCACCACGCGCCTTGCAGCCTTCGATGGCGCGCTCGACAGCAGCCTTGGCGCCGGCGATAACCACTTGGCCCGGCGAGTTGAAGTTGACCGCACTGACCACTTCACCCTGCGCCGCTTCGGCGCACGCTGCCAGCACGTCGGCATCTTCCAGACCGAGGATAGCGGCCATGCCGCCCTGCCCGGCCGGCACGGCTTCCTGCATCAGTTGGCCACGCCGCTCGACCAGTTTCACCGCGTCGCCCAGGCTCAGGCTGCCTGCAGCGACCAAGGCGCTGTATTCGCCCAGGCTGTGACCGGCGACATAAGCCGGACGCGCGCCGCCTTCAGCCAGCCACAAGCGCCACAAGGCGATCGAAGCGGTGAGGATCGCCGGTTGGGTTTTATCGGTTTGATTGAGTTGCTCTTCCGGTCCTTGCTGGGTCAGTGCCCACAGGTCGTAACCGAGAGCATCGGAAGCTTCTTTGAATGTTTCGAGGACGATCGGATGTTGCGCGCCCAACTCGGCCAGCATGCCGAGGGACTGCGAACCCTGTCCTGGAAAGACGAATGCGAGGGAAGCAGACATGTAACAAGCCCCTAATGATCTTGTCGTCGGAGAATTGACGTCCCGCTTGGGGGACGCAAGAAACTGACAGTTGGATGGCCAATTGAACTGAGCGGTCACATTTAAGCATTGTCCGACGAAAACGCCTAAGGCAACAAATCCTCCAGACGACCGTGCAGACGTCGCGGGAGGTTTTCCTGAATCTCGATCAGGGCGCGCTGAATGGCACTCTGAAAGCCCTGCACACCCGCCGAGCCGTGGCTTTTTACGACGATTCCCTGCAAACCGAGAAAACTCGCACCGTTGTGCCGCGCCGGAGCCAGGTCCGCCTGCAAGCGCCTCATCAGCGGCAGCGCCAATGCGCCGACCATGCGCGAGGCCAGATTCTGCTTGAACAAGGCTTCGATACGCCCGGCAATCATGGTCGCCAGGCCTTCGCTGGATTTGAGCAGGATATTGCCGACAAAGCCGTCACACACCACCACATCCGCCTCGCCGCGATACAAACCGTCACCTTCGACAAAACCGATGTAATTGATGCCGCGCGCGTTCTGCAGCAAGGTCGCAGCGAGTTTGACCTGCTGATTGCCCTTGATGTCTTCGGTGCCGATGTTCAGCAGCGCCACGCGCGGGCGCACCACGCCCAGCGTCTCCGCCGCCACCGAGCCCATGATCGCGAACTGCAACAAGTGCTCGGCACTGCAATCGACGTTGGCGCCCAGATCAAGCAACTGGCAGTAACCCTTCTGCGTCGGAATCGCCGCGACCATCGCCGGCCGATCAATGCCGGGCAGCGTCTTCAGCACAAATCGCGACAACGCCATAAGCGCGCCGGTATTGCCGGCGCTGACACAGGCCTGGACTTTGCCATCACGCAGCAATTCGAGCGCCACGCGCATCGACGAGTCAGGCTTGCCACGCAAGGCCTGTGCAGGCTTTTCGTCCATGGTGATGATTTCGGACGCAGGAGTAATCGACAGGCGCGCGCGATCCACAGCCGAGTGACTGGAGAGCAGTTCTTCCAAAAGGGTAGTTTGACCGACGAGGGTCAGGTGCAGCGAGGGTGTAGCAGACAGGCAAGCGAGGCTGGCCTGAACAATGCTGCGGGGACCGAAGTCCCCGCCCATTGCGTCAATCGCGATGACTTGAGCAGACAAGTGATTACTCGTCAGCGCCCTTGTCGATCACTTTACGGCCACGGTATACGCCTTCTGGCGATACGTGGTGACGCAGGTGAATTTCACCAGTGGTTTTTTCTACAGACAGAGTGCTTGCCGTCAGGGCGTCGTGCGAACGACGCATGTCACGGGCAGAGCGGGATTTTTTGTTCTGCTGAACAGCCATAATTGATTAACTCCTAAACGTTTGGGTCACGCTTTAACTGCGCCAATACACTGAACGGGTTGGACCGCGTTACCTCGTCCTCGCTCGGTTCGGGCTCATCGAGACCCGCCGGCTGCTGGCATTCTTCCGGATGATGAGCAGGCACAATGGGCAGGGCGAGCAAAAGCTCCTCCTCGACCAGTGACTGCAGATCCAATGGATCTTCGCCCAGTTCCAGCACGTCATAACCTTTCGGTAACGACTGGGTATTCGCACCCTCCTTCACCACAACGTAACTGCATTCGCTGTGGATTGGCAGGGTGACCAGCTCAAGACAACGCTGGCAAACCATTTTGACTTCGGTGTCGATAAAGCTGTGGATTACCACAGACTTACGTTCATCTCGTTCAAAAACGAATTTAGCCTGCACCGTACCGACAGTGTCGGAAAGCGGGTCGCAGAGTCTCTCCAAATCGGCCAGCAGCAGTTCACCTTGAAGGGTGGTGCCACGATCAGCCAATTTGCGCGGGTCAACGTGAGGTGGAATCGGGTCATTCAACATAGGCGCAGCATTATAGGGATGCACCCAGCCATGTCAAAGGAAATTCAGCCCTGTCCGTCACTTGCAAGCCTCGCTAGAATTCGCCACTGCCTTTTGGAGATGCGCATGCTGCCTTTATTACTCGCTTCAAGCTCGGTTTACCGCCGGGAATTGCTGGCCCGCCTGCAACTTGAGTTCACCTGCAGCTCGCCGGATATCGACGAAAGCCATGGTGAAAATGAATCGGCAATCAATCTGGTAAAACGCCTCGCCGAACAGAAAGCACGCGCGCTGGCGGCCAGCCACCCTGCGCATCTGATCATCGGCTCCGATCAGGTCGCCGTGCTCGGCGAGCGCATTATCGGCAAACCCCACACGTTCGAAAAGGCCCGCGAACAATTGCTTGCCTCCAGCGGCGCCAGCGTAACCTTCCTCACCGGCCTCGCGCTGCTTAACAGCCAGACCGGCGTTTGCCAGGTCGACTGCGTGCCGTTCACCGTGCACATGCGCGCGCTCGATCAGCAACGCATCGAGCGCTATCTACACGCCGAGCAGCCCTACGACTGCGCTGGCAGCTTCAAGGCTGAAGGTTTGGGGGTGAGCCTGTTTCAAAGCACCGAAGGCCCTGACGCCACCAGTCTGATCGGCCTGCCGCTGATCCGCCTGATCGACATGCTGCTGGCCGAAGGCGTGCAAATCCCCTGAGCCTGCTTATGCGCAAACGCCCGAACACCGCAATTATGTAGCAGCTGGCGAAGCCTGCGTTCGAGTGCGCAGCGCTCGCCAACCCAAGCGCCGCGTTGCTTCAGGTAGATCGCGTGCAGAAGTTTTACGACTGCTGCGCAGCCGAACGCAGGCTTCGCCAGCTGCTACAGGGATTGCGCTCACAAAAAAACCGGCCATCTCGGCCGGTTTTCTTAGGGAGCAAACTTGATCAGCGCAGCGACGGACCGTTAAACCCCATCCACATCGCCAAGTGCTCGGCCACGCTGGCGCCGAGCTTTTTCGAGAAGCGGTCGAACGTCGACTCCTGAACGGTGAAGTCCACCAGTTCTTTCTCGCCAATCACGTCACGGGCCACCGAACTGGCACTGCCCAGACCATCGATCAGACCCAGCGGCAGCGCTTGCTCACCCGACCAGACCAACCCGGAGAACAGCTCCGGATGCTCTTTGTCTTTGAGTCGATCACCACGGCCCTTCTTCACGCTGTTGATGAACTGCTGATGCGTGGTGTCGAGCACGCCCTGCCAGAACTGCGTTTCTTCAGGCTTCTGCGGCTGGAACGGATCGAGGAACGATTTGTGCTCACCCGACGTATAGGTGCGGCGCTCAACGCCGAGCTTTTCCATGGTGCCGACAAAACCGTAACCGGCCGCCGTCACGCCAATCGAACCGACCAGACTGGCCTTGTCCGCATAAATCTGGTCAGCCGCGCTGGCGATGTAATAAGCACCGGAAGCGCCCAGATCGGAAATTACCGCGTAGACCTTGGTATCCGGATGCAAACCGCGCAGGCGCTTGATTTCGTCATAAACGTAACCCGACTGCACCGGACTGCCGCCCGGGCTGTTGATGCGCAGGATCACGCCTTTGACCTTGTCGTCCTCAAACGCTGCACGCAGGCTGGTGACGATGTTGTCGGCGCTGGCAGATTCCTTGTCGGCGATCACCCCGGTGACTTCGATCAGCGCGCTGTAGTTGGAACTGCGCGCGGCGCTCTTTTCCATGTCCATCAGCGGCGTGAACAGCAGCAATGCCATGACCAGGTAAACGAAGGTCAACAGCTTGAAGAAAATCCCCCAGCGCCGCGAGCGACGCTGCTCCTGGACACTGGCCAGCAAAGTCTTTTCCAGCAACTGCCAGCTCTTGGCGTCACCTTCAGTGCTCGCCCGCTCAGGCGCTTTCCATTCGTCGGTCATGCCATCCACCCCAGCAAAAACGTATTAAGCCTGACGAAGCCAGGCATGCAATTCGGAAAAATGATCGATCGCCAGCCGCGGCTCGAACAGTTTAAGCGCCTCGATGGACTGCGCGCCGTAACTGACCGCCACGCTATCCATGCCAGCGTTGCGCGCCATCTGCAGATCGAAGGACGAATCCCCGACCATCAGCGCCTGCTGCGGCGAAACCCGGCAATGCGCGAGGATCTCTTCCAGCATCAGAGGGTGCGGTTTGCTGGCGGTTTCATCGGCGGCACGGGTGATATCGAAATATTCTTCCCAACCGTGCGCCTTCAGCACCCGATCGAGCCCGCGACGCGCCTTGCCGGTCGCCACCGCCAAGTGATAACCGGCATCGCGAAACGCCGCCATCGACTCGACCACGCCTTCGAACAACGGCGAAGGCACGGCCTCAGCAGCGATGTAGTGATCGGCGTAGTGCTGACGAAACGCAATCAGCTGGTCATCGGCAATTTCTGGATACAACGTGCGAATCGCCTCGGGCAAGCCCAGGCCGATGATGCCCTTGACCGCAAAGTCGTCGCGCAACGGGAACCCGGAGCGTTCGGAGGCGACGTGCATCGCTTCGACAATCCGACCAATGGAATCAGCCAGCGTGCCGTCCCAATCGAAAATCAGCAGTTTGTAATCAGAGGGGTGCACTCAGGCGCTCCACAGTCTTGGCCCACATCTCGTCGACCGGCGCCTGCAACTTCAGCTCGCCGCCATCCGGCAGCGGCACGGTCAGCATGTAGGCGTGGAGGAACAGGCGCTTGCCGCCCAGATCACGGATTTCCTTGCTGAAATCGTCATCGCCATACTTGCTGTCGCCGGCAATGCAGTGCCCGGCGTGCAAGGTGTGGACGCGAATCTGGTGGGTGCGGCCGGTGATCGGCTTGGCTTCGATCAGCGTGGCAAAGTCGCCGAAACGGCGCAGGACCTTGAACACGGTCACCGACTCCTTGCCCTCCTCCTCGTCGACCTCGACCATACGCTCGCCGGAGCGCAGATTGCTCTTGCCCAGCGGCGCACGGACTTGCTTGATCGAGGCCGCCCAGTTGCCGCGGACCAGCGCCATGTAGCGCTTGTCGACGCCATCACCGCGCAGCGCCGAGTGCAAGTGGCGCAACATGCTGCGCTTTTTCGCAATCATCAGCAGGCCGGAAGTGTCACGGTCGAGACGGTGAACCAGCTCCAGCTCCTTGCAGTCGGGACGCAACTGACGGAAGGCTTCGATCACCCCGTAGGTCAGGCCGCTGCCGCCGTGAACGGCAATGCCGCACGGCTTATTGATCACGATCAGGGCTTTGTCTTCGAAGACAATCGACGCTTCAAGGCGTTGCAGCAGGCCTTGTGCCAGCGGCACCGGCTCGTCGCGCTCGGGCACGCGCACTGGCGGCACGCGCACGATATCGCCCGCCTGCAGCTTGTATTCGGGCTTGATCCGACCTTTGTTCACCCGCACTTCGCCCTTGCGCAAAATGCGATAAATCAAGGTCTTGGGCACGCCTTTGAGCCGAGCGAGAAGGAAGTTATCAATACGTTGGCCGGCATATTCCGGCGAGACCTCCAGCAGTTGTACGGCTGGGGTCGAAGGGGCAGTAGTCGTCATGGCGCGGATGATAACAATTTTTTATGGAATTGAAGCACTTAATCATTGCTGCTATAGTCGCGAACGCCGCCAAAAGCGGCCTGGACAGCGGACTAACGGTCAAAAACCGGCCCTGACCAACGCAATTCACCAGGACGCGAGGCCGTCCTACGGGGCTTTCGCTACGTAACGGTGGAGTTTGCAGGTGTAACGAGCGCAGGTGACATGAGGCCTGAATCAAGCCGCAAAGCAGAGTTTTCACTCGTTTTGCTCGCCAATATTCATGGCCAGTTCACAAAGTGCAGTCAGCTGCGAATGACCCCGAGCGAATGCTTCGGAAACAACGCCTAAATTAGCCATGATGCGTGACCTCCCCTTTCGGAGCTCACGGTAAATGCCAACCCGCTGCGGATTCTGCGCGCGGCAGCACCCGAATTATCAGGGATACGTGTAGGGTGGAGATGCACAACCGCTGGACTGTGTAGCAATAGGCTTTATCAAGACGCTTCATCTCGTCCACAGCCGCCGGTTGATTCCTCCTCCTGACTGAGTGCTTAAGTAGCCACAGCAAGCAGGACGCGTACGTCGCGATAACGGCCCAATTGGCCACGTCGCTGGACACGGGAATGGCCAACCACTCCCGACGCACCTGACACCGACCGTGAGAAGTCGTGTGTGCCGAACGCCGTTTCCGGCAGCCCGGAAACCGACGGTACTACATGAAAAGAATGCTGATTAACGCAACTCAACCCGAAGAGTTGCGTGTTGCACTGGTAGATGGCCAACGCCTCTACGACCTGGACATCGAATCCGGTGCACGCGAGCAGAAGAAGGCCAACATCTATAAAGGCCGGATTACTCGCATCGAACCAAGCCTTGAGGCTGCCTTTGTCGATTTCGGCTCCGAGCGCCACGGCTTCCTGCCCCTCAAAGAAATCTCCCGCGAATACTTCAAGAAAGCCCCCGAAGGCCGCGTCAACATCAAGGACGTCCTGACCGAAGGCCAGGAAGTCATCGTTCAGGTCGAAAAAGAAGAACGCGGCAACAAGGGCGCAGCCCTGACCACGTTCATCAGCCTGGCCGGTCGTTACCTCGTGCTGATGCCGAACAACCCGCGTGCCGGCGGTATCTCCCGTCGCATCGAAGGTGAAGAGCGCAACGAACTGCGTGAAGCCCTGAACGGCCTGGTTGCTCCAGCCGACATGGGTCTGATCGTGCGCACTGCCGGCCTGGGCCGCAGCAGCGAAGAAATGCAGTGGGACCTCGATTACCTGCTGCAACTGTGGACCGCCATCAAAGAAGCCTCGCTGGATCGCTCCGCGCCATTCCTGATCTACCAGGAAAGCAACGTGATCATTCGCGCCATCCGCGATTACCTGCGCCAGGACATCGGCGAAGTGCTGATCGACAGCGTTGAAGCGCAGGACGAAGCCCTGACCTTCATCCGCCAGGTGATGCCGCAGTACGCGAGCAAGATCAAGCTGTACGAAGACAGCGTTCCGCTGTTCAACCGTTTCCAGATCGAAAGCCAGATCGAAACCGCCTTCCAGCGCGTTGTCGAACTGCCTTCCGGCGGCTCCATCGTTATCGATCCGACCGAAGCCCTGGTGTCCATCGACATCAACTCGGCGCGCGCCACCAAAGGCAGCGACATCGAAGAAACCGCCCTGCAGACCAACCTTGAAGCCGCCGAAGAAATCGCCCGTCAGTTGCGCTTGCGCGACATCGGCGGCCTGATCGTCATCGACTTCATCGACATGACCCCTGCCAAGAACCAGCGCGCCGTGGAAGAGAAAGTCCGCGAATGCCTGGAAGCCGACCGCGCTCGCGTGCAAGTCGGTCGCATCTCGCGCTTCGGCCTGCTGGAAATGTCCCGCCAACGCCTGCGTCCATCGCTCGGCGAAAGCAGCGGCATCGTCTGCCCGCGTTGCAACGGCACCGGCATCATCCGTGACGTTGAATCGCTGTCGCTGGCGATCCTGCGTCTGATCGAAGAAGAAGCCCTGAAAGACCGCACCGCCGAAGTTCGCGCACAAGTGCCGATCCCGGTGGCCGCGTTCCTGCTCAACGAAAAACGCAACTCGATCACCAAGATCGAACTGCGCACCCGTGCCCGCATCGTCATTCTGCCGAACGATCACCTCGAAACGCCGCACTTCGAAGTTCAGCGTCTGCGTGATGACAGCCCGGAAGCGCACATCAATCAGTCCAGCTACGAAATCGCTGCTGCCGCTGCCGAAGTGGAAGAAGTCCAGCCTGCCGCTGCGACCCGCACTCTGGTTCGCCAGGAAGCCGCGGTGAAAACTGCGCCGGCCCGCGCCAACGCGCCAGTGCCGACCGAAGTCGCCGCCCCTGCGCCTGTCGCAGCACCGGTTGCCGTGCCAGAGCCGAGCCTGTTCAAAGGCCTGGTGAAATCGCTGGTCAGCCTGTTCGCGACCAAAGAAGAGCCAGCCGCTCCGGTTGTGGTTGAGAAACCAGCGACCACCGAGCGTCCAGCGCGTAACGAAGAGCGTCGCAACGGTCGTCAGCAGAGCCGCAACCGTAACGGTCGCCGCGATGAAGAACGCAAACCTCGCGAGGACCGTGCACCGCGTGAAGAACGCGCACCACGTGAGCCACGCGAAGAGCGTCAACCACGCGAAGCCCGTGAAGAAACCGCTACTCCGGCCGTTGCTCGCGAAGAACGCGCACCTCGCACCCCTCGTGAAGAACGTGCACCGCGCGCGCCTCGCGAAGACCGCAAGCCTCGCGGCGGTGATCGTGAAGAACGCGTCCGTGAACTGCGTGAACCACTCGACGCCGCTCCGACTGCTGCTGCCGTAGCCGCTGTTGGCACTGTTGCCACCGCGACCACAGCGGAAGAGCGTCCAGCGCGCCAGCCACGTGAAGAACGCGCGCCACGCCAAC
>NZ_MKGS01000189.1:0-27607 GCF_002836905.1 Pseudomonas sp. 43NM1
GAACGCCACCGGATTGACCTGTGCATACGTCAGCGGCAGCGAACACTGCGCCAGCAACGCCAACGCGTCGGCGTTACGCAAACCTTTCGGCGTCACCTCGCAGCCAGACGCCACCGGTTTCCCCGCCGCAGTGCTTAAACCAGCCGACCGCGCGGCGTGCAGCAAACCGGCGGCGACCGTGGTCTTGCCGACGTCAGTGTCAGTGCCGGTGATGAAATAAGCTGCGCTCATAGGGGTTTCTCCAGCACGGCGTAAACCACTTGATAAGTCGCCGGCAATCCCTGCGCCTGACGAAACTGCTCATACGCCTCGATCAAACCGAGGATCCGCGCCCGGCCAGTCAAACCGCCGGGCCGCCCGGGATTCAAATTGTGCGCGCCGAGGGCTTTGAGCTCATGGGTCAGGCTGCGCACGTCCGGGTAATGCAACACATGCGCAGTGTTTTGCAGGCTCACAACCTTCAAGCCACTGGCCGCGCACAGCTGTTGATACGTCGCGAACTCGCGGAAACGGTTCACATGCACCAGCCCATCCACCTGCCGCCAGCTATCGCGCAATTCGTAGAGCGTGCCGACACACAGACTAGCAAACGCAAAAATCCCGCCCGGTTTCAGCGCCCGGTTCGCTTCGCTGAGCACCGAGGCGAAATCCGCACACCACTGCACCGCGAGGCTGGAGAAGATCAGGTCGCAGGTCGAATCCTGCAGCGGCAGACGCTCGGCATCACCCGCGATGAAATGCGTGGCGCCGCCCAATGGCCGGGCGTGCTCAAGCATGCCCTCGGCAATGTCCAGCGCCACGCCGTGCGCCGCCGCAAAACGCTGCGCCAGCGCCCGGCTGAAATAACCGGTGCCGCAGCCCAGATCCAGCCAGCGCTGCGGCGAAAAATCCTCCGGCAATCGGCTCAACAATTGGCTGCCAACATCGCGTTGCAGCTGCGCGACGCTGTCGTAACTGCCCGCCGCGCGGGAAAAGGACGCCGCGACCTGGCGCTTGTCCGGCAAAGCGCCGGGCAGCCGTGGATTGGATAAATCAGTCATCACTGCACTCATGCAAAAAAGCCTGGATCGCCCCGGCCACGCCGTGAGGGTCTTCCAGGAGAAACGCGTGGCTGGCCTTTTCGATCAGGCCGATTTCGACATCCGGCAGCAACGCCAGCAGTTCGCTTGCTGCTTCTGCGGGAACCAGCGCGTCGAGGCCGGCGAACAAATGTAACTGCGGGCCACGAAACGCCTGCAACGCCTGGCGGGTATCCAGTTGCGCGAGAATTTCCAGACCGCTCATCAACACCTGCGCCGAGGCGTGCGGCGCGCCGCCGAGCAACAACCGCGACAACCCGCGCGGGTCGTCGGCGCCTTGCGCGCAAAGCAGCGAAAAGCGTTTCAGGGTCATGCGCGGATCAGTGCTGCAACCGGCGAGGAAAGCATCGAAGGTTTCGCCGGGCATCGCGCTCGGCCATTGCTCATGGGCGACGAATGCAGGATTGCTCGCCAGCGTCAGCAAACCGCAGCAACGATCGCCGCGCCGCGCCGCCAACTCGGAGGCGAGCATGCCGCCCAGCGACCAGCCGCCGAGCCAGGCATCCTGCGGCACGCTCGAATCGAGCTCATCGAGCCATTCTTCGAGATCGCCCGATTGCAGCTCCGGCAACGGCTCGATTTCCACGCGCAAATGTTCATCGAGCCCTTGCAGCGCTGCGGCCAACGGCTCCAGCGGCGAAATCCCGAGGCCCCAACCGGGCAGCAAAATCAGACGATCACGCATGGATTGGCTCCGGTCCCAGTTGTGCAAAACAGTCGGCCAGTCCATCTAACAATAGCTGCACCTGCGCCTCGCTGTGGGCGGCGCTCAGGGTCACGCGCAAACGTGCGCTGCCGGCGGGCACGGTGGGCGGACGGATCGCGGTGACCATCAAGCCGCGCTCGCGCAACATTTGCGACAGGCGCACGGCGCGGCCGGCATCGCCGATCATGATCGGCTGGATCGGGGTGAAGCTGTCCATGAGTTCCAGGCCGATCTGCTCGGCGCCTTGACGAAATTGACGGATCAGCACATTAAGGTGCTCGCGCCGCCAATGCTCGCTGCGCAGTAATTCGAGACTTTTCAGCGTCGCGCAGGCCAGCGCCGGCGGCTGGCTGGTGGTGTAGATGTACGGACGGGCGAACTGGATCAGGCTTTCGATCAGATCGTCGCTGCCGGCGACAAACGCGCCAGCCGTGCCGAACGCCTTGCCGAGCGTGCCGACCAACACCGGCACATCCTCCTGGCTCAAGCCGAAATGCTCGACGATACCGCCGCCGTGCGCGCCCAGCGGACCAAAGCCATGGGCGTCATCGACCATCAGCCACGCGCCTTTGGACTTGGCTTCGCGGGCCAGCGCCGGCAGGTCGGCGATGTCGCCGTCCATGCTGAACACGCCGTCGGTGACCACCAGCGTATTGCCGGTGGCTTTCTCCAGACGCTTGGCCAGACTTTCGGCGTCGTTGTGCAGGTATCGATTGAACCGCGCCCCCGACAACAGGCCGGCATCCAGCAACGAGGCGTGGTTGAGCCGGTCTTCGAGCACCGTGTCGCCCTGCCCGACCAGCGCGGTGACCGCGCCGAGGTTGGCCATGTAGCCGGTGGTAAACAGCAGCGCCCGCGGGCGCCCGGTGAGGTCGGCCAGCGCTTCTTCCAGTTGGTGATGCGGCGTGCTGTGGCCGATGACCAAGTGTGAAGCGCCGCCACCGACGCCCCAACGCGATGCACCGGCGCGCCAGGCTTCGATGACTTGCGGGTGATTCGCCAAGCCCAGGTAATCGTTGTTGCAGAACGCCAGCAATGGCTGGCCATCGACCACCACTTCCGGACCTTGCGGGCTTTCGAGCAGTGGGCGCTGGCGGTAGAGATTGTCGGCACGACGGGCAGCAAGGCGTGCGGCGAGATCGAAAGACATGCAGGCCTCGAAGGTCAGATCACAGAGTGCGAAAACTACACAGTCTCCTGTGGGAGCGAGCTTGCTCGCGATGGCGGCGGCTCAGTCAACATCAATGTTGAATGTCACTCCGTCATCGCGAGCAAGCTCGCTCCCACAGGGATTTGTATTCCATCAGAGGAATGTGTCGGGTCAAACAACGGCGTTATAGAACTGCTCGCTGCTTTTCTGCTCGACCAGCGCTTGCTCGATAGCGGCCTGGTGCACCTCATCGGCGTGTTCTTCGCGGGCTTCCGGCAAAATCCCCAGGCGCGAGAACAGTTGCATGTCCTTGTCAGCCTGCGGGTTGGCGGTGGTCAGCAGTTTGTCGCCGTAGAAAATCGAGTTGGCCCCGGCGAAAAACGCCAGCGCCTGCATCTGCTCGTTCATCGCTTCGCGGCCGGCGGACAGGCGCACGTGAGATTGCGGCATGAGGATGCGCGCGACGGCGAGCATGCGGATGAAATCGAACGGGTCGATGTCATCGGCGTTTTCCAGCGGCGTCCCAGCGACTTTCACCAGCATGTTGATCGGCACCGATTCCGGGTGCTCCGGCAGGTTGGCCAACTGGATCAGCAGATTGGCACGGTCGTCGAGCGACTCGCCCATGCCGAGGATGCCGCCCGAGCAGATCTTCATCCCCGATTCACGCACGTAGGCCAACGTTTGCAGGCGTTCGCTGTAAGTGCGCGTGGTGATGATGCTGCCGTAGAACTCCGGCGACGTGTCGAGGTTGTGGTTGTAGTAATCGAGGCCGGCCTGGGCCAGCGCTTCGGTCTGGTCCTGGTCGAGGCGGCCGAGGGTCATGCAGGTTTCCAGGCCCATGGCTTTCACGCCTTTGACCATTTCCAGCACGTAAGGCATGTCTTTGGCCGACGGGTGTTTCCACGCCGCGCCCATGCAGAAACGCGTCGAGCCAATGGCCTTGGCGCGCGCAGCCTCTTCGAGGACCTTCTGCACTTCCATCAGTTTTTCTTTTTCCAGCCCGGTGTTGTAGTGGCCGGACTGCGGACAATATTTGCAATCTTCCGGGCAGGCGCCGGTTTTGATCGACAGCAGCGTCGAGACTTGCACGCGATTGGCGTCGAAATGCGCGCGGTGCACCGTCTGCGCCTGAAACAACAGGTCATTGAATGGCTGAACGAACAGTGCTCTGACTTCGGCCAAAGACCAGTCATGACGCAGGTTTGCAAAGGTGCTGGCGCTCATGGGTGTTTCCTTGTTTATGCTTGGCTGGCGCCGGGGAATGGAATACCCACAGGCGCGACACGGATGTTCGGCATATTTAAGGAAGAGCGATGCGCTGTCAACCACGATACAAAGGACTGGTTTACATCTGGTTAAAAAACAAACAGAGGTGTTTGTTGTGTTCGGAAGTCGCCGAAGAGGCTTCAGCAATCTGTTCAGCCTGCGAAACCGAGCTGCCCTGGCTCGGCGAGCAATGTCGCACCTGCGCCCTGCCGCTGCCCGCGTCCGGGCTGACGTGCGGGCAATGTCTGCGACAACCGCCCGCGTTTGAACAGGTCGCAGCGCC
Organism: Pseudomonas sp. 43NM1; assembly: GCF_002836905.1. Classification (NCBI taxonomy): domain Bacteria; kingdom Pseudomonadati; phylum Pseudomonadota; class Gammaproteobacteria; order Pseudomonadales; family Pseudomonadaceae; genus Pseudomonas; species Pseudomonas sp. 43NM1. The sequence continues at coordinate 4,488 of NZ_MKGS01000189.1, forward strand.
GTGGAGTTACAGCTTTCCGGTGGACACGCTGATCACTCGCTTCAAACACGGCGCGAAGTGGCCGTTTGGCCGCCTGCTCGGCGAACTTCTCGGGCAATACCTGCAACATCGCTTCGATGAAGACCTGCCACGACCGCATGCCCTGGTGCCGGTGCCGCTGGCGAATCAACGCTTGCGCAGGCGCGGGTTTAATCAGGCTGCCATGCTTGCGCGCTGGTTGAGTGCACAGCTGCAGATCGCCTGCGATGAATCGTTGTTGCTGCGGGTTCAGGACACCAGCGCGCAGCAGGATCTGAATGCCGAGGCGCGCAAACGCAACTTGCGCCACGCCTTTGCGCTGGCGCCGAATGCGTCAGTCGCCGGCCGGCATCTGGCGCTGATCGATGACGTGCTGACCACCGGCGCCACCGTGCAAACCTTGGCGAAAATGCTGATCAACGCCGGCGCCGCACGGGTCGACGTCTACTGCCTGGCCCGCACGCCCAAACCTGGCGATGTCATCTAAACCACACAAAACCCCTTGTAGGAGTGAGCCTGCTCGCGATGGCGGTCTTCCAGTCAAAAAACCGGTGACTGACAGATCGCTATCGCGAGCAAGCTCGCTCCCACAGGGATTGAGGCCCGACTTGACTCCCGCGCTCCAAGCCGCCAACTTGCCTGCCATCACGACCGCCCAAAAGCACCTCGCCATGTCCTTGCCCACGTTGTTGTCCCAGCACATCGTTCGTCGCCCGCAGCGCATCGCGTTGCTGCAACACATCGCCGAACAAGGCTCGATCACCCGCGCTGCGAAGAGCGCGGGGCTGAGTTACAAAGCCGCGTGGGACGCCATCGACGAGCTCAACAACCTCGCGCAAAAACCTTTGGTAGAACGCAGCGTCGGCGGCAAGGGCGGCGGCGGTGCGCGGTTGACCAGCGAGGGCGAACGGGTCTTGCGCCTGTATCAAACGCTGCAAGCGTTACAGGCCCAAGTGCTGGAAGCGGCAGAAGATGCCAGCGACCTGGACTTGCTCGGGCGGTTGATGCTGCGCACCAGCGCGCGCAATCAATTGCATGGCACAGTCATGGCGATTGAAGCCCAGGGGCGCAACGACCGCATTCAGTTGCGCCTGGCGGAAGACTTGAGCATCGACGCGCAAATCACCCACGACAGCACCCTGCGCCTGGAGCTGCAAACCGGCACCGAAGTCGTCGCGCTGATCAAGGCTGGCTGGCTGGAATTGTCGGCGCCCGAGCACAGCGCAACACCCGGCGACAATTGCCTGCAAGGCCTTATCGAACAAATCCTCGACGCCGAAGACGGCCCCAGCGAAGTGCGCATCAGTTTGCCCAACGGCCAGACGCTCTGCGCCTTCGCTGAGCCTCTGCACTTGAAAACCCAGGGCCTGACCGCCGACAAACCGGTGCAAGTGCAGTTTTCCCCGTCCAACGTTTTGCTCGGCACCCCGCTCTAGTCAGCGCCTGCGCAACCTTTGTTACACGGATCGTGGCAAGACAACTGCAACAAAAGCTTCATCGACCATGATTAAGGTGACTGCAAAAACCTGCAGGGAGCCTGACGTGAGCCTATTAGAAGAACACCAATCCACCGACCTGGAAAAAATGGTCGGCCTCAGCCGTCGCGGCTTCATCAGTGCCGGCGCCCTGTGCGGCGCGGCGATGTTTCTCGGGGGCAACCTGCTGAGCCGCAGCGTGCTGGCCGACAGTGTCAGCACCGGCACCAGCAAATTGCTGGGGTTCGACAGCATTGCCGCCGCCACCAGCGACGCGATCACGCTGCCCAAGGGTTACACCTCTTCGGTATTGATCAGTTGGGGCCAGCCACTGCAGAAAAACGGTCCGGCGTTCGACCCCAGCGGCAACGGCAGCGCGCAGGCGCAGGAAGTGCAATTCGGCGACAACAACGACGGCATGAGCCTGTTCGAGTTTCCCGGCGAGAAAGACCGGGCGCTGATGGCGATCAACAACGAATACACCAACTATCGCTACCTCTACCCGCACGGCGGCATGCCGCAATCGGCCGAAGAAGTGCGCAAGGCACTGGCCTGCGAAGGCGTTTCGGTTATCGAAGTGCGGCGCAAGAACGGCCATTGGCAGTTCGTCCAGGGCTCGCGCTACAACCGGCGCATTCATGGCAACTCGCCGTTGCGCGTTGGCGGCCCGGCCGCCGGCCACGCTTTGCTGAAGACCAGCGCCGACCCGCAAGGCACGCGCGTTCTGGGCACCTTCCAGAACTGCGCCAACGGTAAAACACCGTGGGGCACGTACCTGACCTGCGAAGAAAACTTCACCGATTGTTTCGGCAGCAGTGACGCCGCGCAGACCTTCGACGCCGCGCAAAAACGCTACGGCGCGGTCGCCGCGAGCAAAGAGATCAACTGGCATCAACACGATCCGCGTTTCGACCTGGCGAAAAATCCCAACGAGCTCAACCGTCACGGCTGGGTGGTGGAAATCGACCCGTTCGACCCGCAATCGACCCCGGTCAAACGCACGGCGCTGGGGCGCTTCAAGCATGAAAACGCGGCACTGGCAGAAACCCGTGACGGCCACGCCGTGGTGTACATGGGCGACGACGAGCGCGGCGAATTCATCTACAAATTCGTCAGCCGCGACAAGATCAATCACAAGAACGCCAAAGCCAACCGTGACCTGCTCGATCACGGCACTTTGTACGTCGCGCGCTTCGACGCCGGCGATAGCAATGCTGATCATCCGAAGGGCCAGGGCCAGTGGATCGAGCTGACTCACGGCAAGAATGGCATCGACGCCAGCAGCGGTTTTGCCGATCAGGCCGAAGTGCTGATCCACGCGCGCCTCGCCGCCAGTGTGGTGAATGCGACGCGCATGGATCGCCCGGAATGGATCGTCGTCAGTCCCAAGGATGGCCAGGTTTATTGCACGCTGACCAACAACGCCAAGCGCGGCGAAGACGGTCAACCGGTCGGCGGCCCGAACCCACGGGAGAAAAACGTTTACGGGCAGATCCTGCGCTGGCGCACCGACCGCGATGATCACGGCTCGAAAAGCTTTGCCTGGGATCTGTTTGTGGTCGCCGGTAATCCGGGCGTGCATGCCGGCACGCCGAAGGCTGGCTCGTCGAACATCACCGCGCAGAACATGTTCAACAGCCCGGATGGCCTGGGTTTCGACAAGGCTGGGCGTCTGTGGATTCTCACCGATGGCGATTCGAGCAATGCCGGGGACTTTGCCGGCATGGGCAATAACCAGATGCTCTGCGCCGATCCAGTGACCGGGGAGATTCGGCGGTTTATGGTCGGGCCGATTGGTTGCGAAGTGACCGGGATCAGTTTTTCTCCGGACCAGAAAACCCTGTTTGTCGGGATCCAGCATCCGGGGGAAAACGGTGGTTCGACCTTCCCCGAGCATTTGCCGAACGGCAAGCCAAGGTCGTCGGTGATGGCGATTACCCGCGAGGATGGCGGGATCGTCGGCGCCTGATCCCGCCTCTTCGCGGGCAAGCCTCGCTCCTACAAGGAATCTGCATAACCCTGTAGGAGCGAGGCTTGCCCGCGAAGGCGTCCGCACAGTCACCACCTATCTTCCCCCGTCTGCGCTACCATGCTTGGCCGGACGCGGCAGCCTGCTGCGCGCAGGAGTCAGCATGGCCCACCCGTTTGCAACCCTCACCCCCGATCTCGTGCTGGATGCCGTCGAAAGCATCGGCTTCCTCAGCGACGCGCGCATTCTGGCGCTGAACAGCTACGAAAACCGCGTCTATCAAGTCGGCATCGAAGACTCCGAGCCGCTGATCGCCAAGTTCTACCGTCCACAGCGCTGGACCAACGAAGCGATCCTCGAAGAACACCAATTCACCTTCGAACTCGCCGAGTGCGACGTGCCGGTGGTTGCGCCGATGATTCACAACGGAGTCAGCCTGCACGAACACGCCGGGTTTCGTTTCACCCTGTTTCCGCGCCGTGGTGGCCGCGCACCGGAGCCGGGCAATCTCGATCAGCTGTATCGCCTCGGCCAATTGCTCGGGCGCCTGCACGCGGTCGGCGCGACCAAGCCGTTCGAGCACCGCGAAGCACTGGGTGTGAAAAACTTCGGTCAGGATTCGCTGAACACCTTGCTCGAAGGCAATTTCATCCCCAAAAGCCTGCTGCCTGCCTACGAGTCCGTAGCGCGCGACCTGCTCAAGCGCGTCGAAGAAGTCTACAAAGCCACGCCGCACCAGAACATCCGCATGCACGGCGATTGCCACCCCGGCAACATGATGTGCCGCGACGAGATGTTCCACATCGTCGACCTCGACGACTGCCGCATGGGCCCGGCGGTGCAGGACATCTGGATGATGCTCGCAGGGGATCGCCAGGAATGCCTCGGCCAATTGTCGGAATTGATGGACGGTTACAACGAGTTTCACGACTTCGACCCGCGCGAACTGGCGCTGATCGAACCACTGCGCGCGTTGCGCCTGATGCACTACAGCGCCTGGCTCGCCCGGCGCTGGGACGACCCGGCGTTCCCGCACAGCTTCCCGTGGTTTGGCAGTGAGCGATATTGGGGCGATCAAGTGTTGGCATTGCGTGAGCAGCTGTCTGCGCTCAATGAAGAACCCCTGAAACTCTTTTAAACACCGCAACCCCTGTAGGAGCGAGGCTTGCCCGCGAAGCTTTTGGCGGCCTCAAGGTCCCCTTCGCGGGCAAGCCTCGCTCCTACAAAAACCGAAACACATCTATACAATCCCCTCTTTGTTAGCTGCCTAAGCAAGGATTCTGCATGCAAGCCGCCAACCCGCGTCGCGGGTACATCCTGGGCCTTACTGCCTACATCATCTGGGGACTTTTCCCCATCTACTTCAAAGCCATCGCCTCGGTGCCGGCTGTAGAAATCATCATTCATCGCGTGCTCTGGTCGGCGTTGTTCGGCAGTTTGCTGTTGCTGGTGTGGAAGCACCCAGGCTGGTGGCGCGAGTTGCGCGACAACCCCAAACGCCTGGCGATTCTGGCGCTCAGCGGCACGCTGATTGCGGCCAACTGGCTGACGTATGTGTGGTCGGTGAACAACGGGCGGATGCTTGAAGCCAGCCTCGGCTACTACATCAACCCGCTGATCAACGTGTTGCTGGGGATGTTGATCCTCGGCGAACGGCTGCGGCGCATGCAGTGGCTGGCGGTGGGTCTGGCGGCGGTGGGCGTGGCGCAGCAGGTGTGGCAGGTCGGCAGTTTGCCGTGGGTGTCGCTGGTGTTGGCGCTGACCTTCGGTTTCTACGGGCTGATCCGCAAACAAGCGCCGGTCAAAGCGTTGCCGGGGCTGGTGGTGGAAACCTGGATGCTGGTGCCAATTGCCATTGCGTGGTTGCTGTTCAACCCGGCGGCCGCCAGCGCACAACCGGCGTTCTGGACCACTTCCGAGGCATGGTGGCTAGTGGCGGCCGGGCCGGTAACATTGATCCCGCTGGTCTGTTTCAACGCTGCCGCGCGGCATTTGCCCTACACCACGCTGGGATTTCTCCAATACCTGGCGCCGACCCTGGTGCTGCTGCAAGCCGTCCTGCTGTTTGACGAACACATGTCATCCAGCACGCTGGTGGCGTTCATCTTTATCTGGGCGGGATTGGCGATTTACAGCGTCGATGCGGTGATCAGTTTGCGTCGGCGCAGCTGATCAGAAAACGTACAAACCTCTACAGGCCACGTCCCTCGTGGCCTGCATCAATCCTTCCCAAGGTTATCCACAGCGTGATCCCCGCCGTTTGTGCGCAACTTGTTGAAACTGCTGGTTTTTTGATCAGATCGTGAAGAAGCCCGGCCTACGTGGCCTCGCGGCGCATCTCTACAGGTTATCCACAGGCAAGTGCACGTTTAACTTGGATAACCCTGCCGGCTCACGGCTCGCTGCGCAGGACCAGTTCGACCATCAAGTCATCGGCGAGGGTTTCCAGCCGCGATTGCAGCACGTCCAGCGACAAGGTCAGCGGCACCGCGAGAATTGCTTCGGCATGGAATAACGGCTCGCTGCTCATCGGCGCCGGGCGCACTTCGGTAACCAGACGTTCGAGATTCACCCCTTGCTCGCTCAACAGCCGAGTGATGTCGCGGACGATGCCCGGACGGTCGTTGCCGACCAGTTCCATGGCAATCGGCTTCCAGGTGCAGGACTGCTCGATGCCGCTTTCGGCGATCAACACGCGAATGCCGTGAGTGGACAGCGCTTGCAGGGCATCGACCAGTTCGTCATAGGCCTCTGCCGGTACGCCGACGCGAAGAATCCCGGCGAACTGCCCGGCCATCCGCGACATGCGGCTTTCCAGCCAGTTGCCGCCGTGCTCGGCGATGCATTGGGCAATGCGCTCGACCTGCCCTGCCTTGTCCGGCGCGAATACGGTGAGTACGAGGTGGTCCATGGCGCAGCCCTCTGTTGTTATTGAAGGGCAAGTATAGGCAAGGGCCTGAATCAGGCTGCACTGCTTTCCTGTGGCGAGCGAGCTTGCTCGCGTTGGGCTGCGAAGCGGCCCCCTGCAACTGTTCAGGCCAACCGCGTCGGCAGGTTTTGCGGCTGCTGCGCAACCGGACGCGAGCAAGCTCGCTCGCCACAGGTATGCGTTTCGAGGTGAATATCTGCCTGTGCCATAGCAGTGCATCCAAGATTATGTGTACAAGTTTTTATATTTAACTGGAACAATCCAATAGTTTTTTGAGAACATCCCGTTCCCCGACATGACTGCAATGCGTCATGGGGTCGCAGAACGACGTAATTAGTCTGATTTTCACAAGCGCAATTCATCATGTAGTATGCCGCTGCGCGCACTACATAACGTTGGATCGATGTCTGCCAAGGCCCACTCGCAACCCGCAAAGCCCCGTCAGCAAGGCCTCCAAGCCGTTGATTGGACCCAACCCAGCCGCCCGCAATGGCATGTACTGGTAGACCGGTTTGTGGTTTAAATGGCCAGAGGCTTCATTGTCATAATTGAAGAGCTGAAAAGCGAAATAGCTGAGCAGAGTGAGGCAAGCAATGACTGAACACGTTCAAGTCGGTGGCCTGCAGGTCGCCAAAGTCCTGTTCGACTTCGTGAACAACGAAGCCATTCCCGGTACCGGCCTCACCGCCGATAAGTTCTGGGCCGGTGCCGACAAGGTCATTCATGACCTGGCGCCGAAGAACAAAGCCCTACTCGCCAAACGCGATGATATCCAGGCTCGTATCGATGGCTGGCACCAATCCCGTGCCGGTCAAGCACACGATGCCGTGGCCTATAAAGCCTTCTTGCAAGACATCGGTTATCTGCTGCCAGAAGCGGCTGATTTCCAGGCAACGACGCAAAACGTCGATGACGAAATCGCCCGCATGGCCGGCCCGCAACTGGTGGTGCCGGTGATGAATGCGCGCTTTGCGCTCAATGCCTCGAACGCTCGCTGGGGCTCGTTGTACGACGCGCTCTACGGCACCGACGCCATCAGCGAAGCTGACGGCGCGGAAAAAGGCAAAGGCTACAACAAGGTTCGCGGCGACAAGGTCATTGCCTTCGCCCGCGCCTTCCTCGACGAAGCGGCGCCATTGGCCGCCGGCTCCCACGTCGATTCCACCGCTTACAAAATCGTCGACGGCAAACTGGTGGTCGCCCTCAAGGGTGGCAGCAACAGTGGCCTGCGCAACGATGCGCAGTTGATCGGTTTCCACGGTGACGCCGCCGCGCCAACCGCGATCCTGCTGAAGAACAACGGCCTGCATTTCGAAATCCAGGTCGATGCCAGCACCCCGGTCGGCCAGACTGACGCCGCCGGCATCAAAGACATCCTGATGGAAGCCGCGCTGACCACCATCATGGACTGCGAAGACTCGGTCGCCGCTGTCGACGCCGATGACAAAGTGGTGATCTACCGCAACTGGCTCGGCCTGATGAAGGGCGACCTGTCGGAAGAAGTCTCCAAGGGCGGTCAGACGTTTACCCGCACCATGAACGCCGACCGCACCTACACCGGCGTCGATGGCAAGGAACTGAGCCTGCACGGTCGTTCGCTGCTGTTCGTGCGCAACGTTGGCCACTTGATGACCATCGACGCGATCCTCGACAGCCAGGGCAACGAAGTGCCGGAAGGCATTCTTGATGGTCTGGTGACCTGCCTCGCGGCGATCCACAGCCTCAATGGCCACAACTCGCGCAAGAACAGCCGCACCGGTTCGGTCTACATCGTTAAACCGAAGATGCACGGTCCGGAAGAAGCGGCGTTCACCAACGAGCTGTTCGGGCGCATCGAAGATGTGCTCGAGCTGCCGCGCAACACGCTGAAAGTCGGGATCATGGACGAGGAACGCCGCACCACGGTCAACCTCAAGGCGTGTATTCAGGCAGCGAGCGAGCGCGTGGTGTTCATCAACACCGGTTTCCTCGACCGCACCGGCGACGAAATTCACACCTCCATGGAAGCCGGCCCGATGGTGCGCAAGGCTGACATGAAGGCTGAGAAGTGGATCGGCGCTTATGAAAACTGGAACGTCGATATCGGCTTGAGCACTGGCCTGCAAGGTCGCGCGCAAATCGGTAAAGGCATGTGGGCAATGCCCGACCTGATGGCGTCGATGCTCGAACAGAAAATCGCCCACCCGATGGCCGGCGCCAACACCGCTTGGGTGCCGTCGCCAACCGCCGCGGCGCTGCACGCGCTGCATTATCACAAGGTTGACGTGTTTGCCCGTCAGGCCGAATTGGCCAAACGTGCGCGCGCCTCGGTGGACGACATTCTGACCATCCCGCTGGCGGTCAATCCGAACTGGACGCCAGAGCAGATCAAGAACGAACTGGACAACAACGCCCAGGGCATTCTCGGTTACGTGGTGCGCTGGATCGACCAAGGCGTGGGTTGCTCGAAAGTGCCGGACATCAACGACGTCGGCCTGATGGAAGACCGTGCGACGCTGCGTATTTCCAGCCAGCACATCGCCAACTGGCTGCGCCACGGCATCGTCACCGAAGAACAAGTGATGGAAAGCCTCAAGCGCATGGCGCCGGTGGTTGACCGTCAGAACGCCAATGACCCGTTGTATCGCCCGTTGGCTCCGGATTTCGACCGCAACATTGCCTTCCAGGCAGCAGTCGAACTGGTGGTCGAAGGCACCAAGCAACCGAACGGTTATACCGAGCCGGTGCTGCACCGTCGTCGTCGCGAGTTCAAGGCTGCCAATGGCCTGTAACTGAGCGCTGATGTTGGACAAAAAAAGGCCCTGATCGCGAGATCAGGGCCTTTTTTTATCTGCGAATGCGGTTGCCTGTGGCGAGGGGGCTTGCCCCCGTCCGGCTGCGCAGCAGTCGTAAAACGGGTGAATGCGGCATAGCAGGATAAATAGGTTTGCAGTCATTGGGGCTGCTTCGCAACCCAACGGGGGCAAGCCCCCTCGCCACAACAGCTCCTCAGCTCCTCAGCCAACAGAGTTGCGCTAAGGCTCCATCCCCAATTCATGCTTGACCAACTCGAGCAATTTGCCGGTCTCGATCGGCTTGAGCAGAAAATCCACCACGCTCAAATGCATCGCGGCGATGGCGTCTTTGACGTCGGCATCGCCGGACACGATGATAATCGGCATCGCTGCGCGGACAGATTCGCGCACTTGGCGGATCAGCTCCAGGCCATCGACATGGCCCATGCGCAGATCGGTAATCACCAGTCCAATCGAAGGTTTCTCGTCGAGCATTTTGAGCGCTGTCTCACCACTGGCGGCGGTCATGCAACGAATGCCGTCCAGCGCAAGAATCTCCGACAACAACTCCCGGGCGTCCTTATCGTCATCAACGATCAAGACCCGCTGCGGCGGAAGATCGGGTTCCAGCATGATCGCACTGAGCGCCTCGCGCTCGGCGTCACTCAAAATATCGTGGTCGGACATGGCTTTCTCTACGTGTTCAATTCAATCCCCTAGCACAGTGGTCAGACATCGCTAAGCAGGCCTTCAATGTGCACTTCGTCGGATAATTTTCCTAGAGGGCAATTGAGAGATAAATCCCGCACTGGCGATTAAGAGATAAATCCCACGCCGGCGGCGGACTTCTCCGAATTCAAGCAAATGCACGCTTACCTAGACTTACGTCCAATGGGCACCCTGCGCACAGGGGCCGACCATGGCTGAACGATCCGACAACAACAATTCGAAAAAGACTGCGGTAATAGTTATGAGTAAAGCGGACGCGTTCACCCAGGCAGGGAAAACCGCGGTATTGCAGAACATTCAGGGCACTTTGCAATTCCTCCAGCGTTTCCCGCCCTTCAATCACATGGAACATGCCCACCTTGCTTACCTGGTGGAGCAATGCCAGCTGCGTTTTTATGGTCCCGGCGAAAGCATCATCAAGCCTGCCGATGGCCCGGTTGCGCATTTCTACATCGTCAAACAGGGCCGAGTGGTTGGCGAACGCCCGCACACGGCCAAGGGCGGCACCGAAACTACGTTTGAAATCACCACCGGCGAATGCTTTCCGCTCGCCGCGCTGCTGGGCGAACGGGCGACCCGCACCGAGCACCTGGCGGCCGAAGACACCTTTTGCCTGCAACTGAACAAACTGGCGTTCATCAAACTGTTTGCGCTCTCCAGCACCTTCCGCGATTTCGCCCTGCGCGGGGTCAGCAGCTTGCTGGATCAGGTCAATCAGCAAGTCCAGCAAAAAGCTGTAGAAACCCTCGGCACGCAATATTCGCTGAACACCCGGCTCGGCGAATTGGCCATGCGTCACCCGGTGACGTGCAGCCCGCAGACGCCGCTGCGCGAAGCAGTGACGCTGATGCACGAGCAGCAGGTAGGCAGCATTGTGATCGTCGATGAGCAGAAAGCGCCGCTGGGGATTTTCACCCTGCGCGATTTGCGCCAAGTCGTTGCTGGCGGCACCCATGATTTCAATCAGGCCATCGAGCTGCACATGACCCGCGCGCCGTTTTTCCTGACGCCGGATCACAGCGCGTTCGACGCGGCCATCGCCATGACCGAACGGCACATCGCTCACGTCTGCCTGGTCAAGGATCAGCGCTTGTGCGGCGTGGTCTCGGAGCGCGATCTGTTTTCCCTGCAACGGGTCGATCTGGTGCACCTGGCGCGGACTATTCGCAGTGCGCAGAAAGTCGAAAACCTGGTGGCGATGCGCGGCGAGATCGGCCAATTGGTCGAGCGCATGCTCGCTCACGGCGCATCCTCGACGCAGATCACTCACATCATCACGTTGCTCAACGACCACACCGTGTGCCGGGTGATCGAGCTGACCCTGGCCGAGAAAGGCGACCCCGGCATCCCGTTCAGTTGGCTGTGTTTCGGCAGCGAAGGCCGGCGCGAGCAGACGCTGCACACCGATCAGGACAACGGCATTCTGTTCGAAGCACGCGACGCCGCGCATGCCGCCGAGATTCGCGGCAAGCTGCTGCCGATTGCGCAGCACATCAACCAGAGCCTGGCGCTGTGCGGGTTTACCCTGTGCAAGGGCAACATCATGGCCGGCAACCCCGAGCTGTGTTTGTCGCGGGCCGAATGGGCGCGGCGCTTTGCGGCGTTCATTCGCGAGGCGACGCCGGAGAACCTGCTGGGTTCGAGCATTTATTTCGACTTGCGCGTGGTCTGGGGCGACGAGCAAAGCTGCGAGCAACTGCGCCGGGGGATTCTCGAGCAAGTCGCCGACAACCGTTTGTTCCAGCGCATGATGGCCGAAAACGCGCTGCGCAATCGGCCGCCCGTGGGACGTTTCCGCGAGTTCGTGCTGGCGCGCAAGAATGGCGAGAAAGCCACGCTGGACCTCAAAGTCCAAGGCCTGACGCCGTTCGTTGATGGCGCGCGCTTGCTCGCGTTGGCCAATGGCATCGAGGCCAACAATACCCAGGAGCGCTTCCGCCAATTGGTCGAAAAAGAGCTGATTGATCGACTCGACGGCGCCGCGTACGAAGAGGCATATCACTTCATCCAGCAAACGCGCATGCAGCAACATCAGCTGCAAACCCGCGAGAACTTGCCCTACTCCAATCGCGTCGATCCCGACAGCCTCAATCATCTGGACCGGCGCATCTTGCGTGAATCCCTGCGCCAGGCCCAACGCCTGCAAAGCAGCCTGACGTTGCGGTATCAGCTATGAGCCTGTTTTCGTGGTTGCGCCCGGCGTCGCCGCTGTTGCCCGAGGCTCTGCAACAACGCCTGACGCGCTTGCCGCTGGGCGCGGAACTGGCGCAATGCAGCTTGCGCGAGCAGCGCTGGGTGGTGCTGGACCTGGAAACCACCGGACTGAACCTGAACAAGGATCGGGTGTTGTCGATCGGCGCAGTGGTGATCGAGGATGGCGCGATTGATTTCAGCCAGCAATTTGAACGCACGCTGCAATGCGCCGACCTGAAACGCGCGCCGAGCATGTTGATTCATGGCTTGGCGCCCAGCGCGATTGCCGCGGGCAGCGACCCGGCGCAGGCGTTGCTGGAGTTCATGGAGTTTGTTGGCGACAGTCCGCTGCTGGCGTTTCATGCGCCGTTCGATCAACACATGCTCGGGCGTTCGCTGAAGGATCATCTGGGCTACAAGTTGCAGCATGTGTTTCTGGATGTGGCAGATATCGCGCCGCTGCTGTGTCCGCAGGCGAATATCCGTGAGGCGGGGCTGGATGAGTGGATTGAGTGGTTCAAGCTCGAAGTGTTCGAGCGCCATAACGCCAGTGCCGATGCGCTGGCCACGGCGGAACTGGCGTTGATACTGTTCAGCCGCGCGCGCCAGCAGCAGATCGATAGCCCGCTGGAACTGCAGCAGCGGATCAGCCAGTGGAAACGCCGGCAACGCGCGCCCTCGTTTTAAGTTGTGCTGAATTCACCGACGCCTTCGCGGGCAAGCCTCGCTCCTACACAGGCATGCACTGCCCCTGTAGGAGCGAGGCTTGCCCGCGAAGAACGATAACCCGGTCCACCTGAATATCTATGCCGCGGTCTCCCGACCAACGCCAATTGCTTACCTCTGCCGCTCCTGACACAATCGCGAACAATTCTCGTTAGTTAAAACTTCCTAATCGGTGAAGCTTCGTGTCGTCAATTCCAGGCCCCCACAGCGACCTCGTCGGTGCGTTATACCGCGACCATCGTGGTTGGCTGTTGGCTTGGTTGCGACGCAATGTGGCGTGCCCGCAACGGGCCGAAGACCTCAGCCAGGACACCTTCGTGCGCCTGCTCGGCCGCGATCAATTGAAAGAGCCGCGCGAGCCGCGCGCGTTTCTGGTGGCCATCGCCAAAGGCTTGCTGTTCGACTACTTCCGCCGCGCTGCGCTGGAACAGGCCTACCTCAACGAACTGATGCTGATCCCCGAAGGCGAGCAACCGTCGGTGGAAGAGCAGCAAATGATCCTCGAAGACCTCAAAGCCATCGACCGCTTGCTCGGCAAACTCTCGAGCAAGGCCCGCGCGGCGTTCCTCTATAACCGTCTCGACGGCCTCAGCCATGGCGAAATCGCCAGCAAACTCGGGGTTTCGGTGCCGCGTGTGCGCCAATACCTGGCCCAGGGAATTCGCCAGTGCTACATCGCGCTGTACGGAGAACCGCTATGAGCCCGGCCAGTTCCAAACCGGTTTCGGCGCATGTGCTGGACGCGGCGATTGCCTGGCAATTGTCGCTGGATTGCGCCAGCCCGATCGAGCGCGAAGAGTTCGCCAAATGGCACGCCGCCCACGAAGAACACGCCCGCGCCTGGCGCCAGTTGGGCATGCTCGACCAACGCTTCAGTGTCGCCAACGGCCCGGCCCGCGCGGCGTTGCTGCAATCGCGTGAAAGCATTCGGCGGCGCGTGCGCAAGCTCGGCAGCGGTCTGGCCAGCGTGGTTGCGGTGTTTGGTTTGGCACTGTTTGCCGGCGAGCGTTATCTGCCGCTCGACTATTGGCTGGCCGATCAGCGCACCGCCACCGGCGAGCAACGCACCTTGCACGTCGCCGACGGCACGCAGATCAACCTCAACACCCACAGCGCGGTGGACGTGCGTTTCGATGAGAAGCAGCGGCTGATCATTCTTCAGGAAGGCGAAATCCTCGTCGAAACCGCTCATGGCGATGCCCGGCCATTTATCGTCGAAACCCGCGAAGGCAGCATGCGGGCGCTGGGCACGCGGTTTTTGGTCAAACGTGAGGACCAAGTCACGCGGTTGAGTGTGCTGAAGTCGGCGGTGGCGGCGCATCCCGAGTCGAGCCCGGAAGAACAGATTCTGCGCGAAGGCCAGCAAGTGCTGATGCGCAGCAACGGTCTGGGGCCGATTGTGGCGCTCAACAGCGGCGCCGATGCGTGGACGCGCGGGATGCTGGTGGTGGACAACGCGCGGCTGGAAGACTTGGTGAATGAGCTGGCGCGCTATCGGCGCGGGCATTTGGCCGTGGCGCCGGAGATTGGCGATTTGCGCATCACTGGCAGCTTTCCGTTGCACGACACCGACAAAGCATTGAGCGCCCTGCTGCCGACCTTGCCGGTGCAGATCGAACAGCGCACGCCGTGGTGGGTGACCGTGGCGAAGGCTGACGTCAAACCCTGAGATTTGCGGTGTCTGGTCGGACGCCTTCGCGGGCAAGCCTCGCTCCTACATTAGAAATACGCTCCCCCTGTAGGAGCGAGGCTTGCCCGCGAAGAGGCCAGCAGCCACACCGCAAATCACGAATCAAAATTATTTTCATCCAGCCCTATCACTTTTGCATTCTCGTTCGGCACCTAGGCAATTGAGAAATATTTCCATTCAGGAGCCTGTGTATGACCCGTTCGCTCGATACCGTGCTGCGCCCCAGTTTGCTCGCGATTGCCATTGCCCTGTGTGCGCCGCTGGCCAGCAGTCCGCTGTTGGCTGCCGAACAGGCGTCGAGCGTTCGCGCCTACAACCTGCCGGCCGCGCCACTGGCCAGCACGTTGAACCAGATCGCCAGCCAGGCTGGCCTCGCGCTGTCGCTGAATCCTTCGCTGGCGGCGGGCAAAACCTCGGCGCCGGTCAACGGTCAGTTCGACGCGACCGGCGCATTGCGTGAGGCGCTGCGCGGCACCGGGCTGCAACTGGAACAGAGCGGCACCGGCACTTACAGCCTGGTCGCGGTGCCGGATGGCGTAATGGCGCTGCCGGAAACGGCGGTCATCGGCGTCGAAAACTACGAAACCGCCTGGAGCCCGGTCGAAGGTTACGTCGCCACACGCACCGCCGCCGGCACTAAAACCGATACGGCGCTGGTCGAAGCGCCGCGCTCGATTTCGGTCGCCACGCGCCAGCAAATGGAAGATCGCGGCGTGCAAAACCTCGACGACGCCGTGCGCTACATGCCGGGCATCACCGCCAGCAGCTACGGCAGCGACACCCGCGCCGACTGGCTACGCGTGCGCGGTTTCGAACCGACGCAATTCCTCGACGGCCTGCCATTGCCGCGCGGCACGTACGCCAATCCGAAACAGGAAACCTGGAACCTCGACCGTCTCGCCCTGCTGCGCGGCCCGGCTTCGTCCGTCTACGGCCAGACTCCGCCGGGCGGTTTGCTGGACATGGTCAGCCGCCGCCCGAGTGCCGAGCAGAGCAGCGAAATCGAGTTGCAGTACGGCAGCGACAACCACCGCCAGATCAATTTCGCCAGCACCGGCAAAATCGATGAAGAGGGTCAGTTCCTCTATAGCCTCAGCGGCGTGTTGCGCGACAGCGGCACGCAAATCGACCACGTCGACAACAAGCGCTACAACATCGCGCCGAGCCTGACCTGGAACATCGACGAAGACACCAAATTCACCTTGCTCACGCAGTTCACCCGCGACGATACCGGCATCACCAGCCAGTTCCTGCCGGTGCAAGGCACCAAGATCGACATGCCGTTCGGCAACGTCTCGCATCACAAAAACCTCGGTGATCCGGACTGGGAATACTACGACCGCACCTACTACGCGTTGGGCTACGCGTTCGAACATCGTCTGAATGACGTGTGGCAGTTCAAGCAAAACCTGCGTTACACCAAGTCGGATTTGTCGTTTCAGGGCATCACCGTCGGTTCGTATCCGTTCAGCCAAGTGGACGACGCCGGCAACGTCGGGCGCAGCACGACCATCGTCGACGAAGACATCAGCCAGTTCGCCGTGGATAACAACTTCCAGGCCGATTTCAATACTGGCGAGGTGCGCCACACCTTGCTGCTGGGCCTCGATCACCAGCGCAGCAACACCAACTACACCTCGATCTTCGGCACCGCGCCGGCGATCAATGTAAACAATCCGGTGCACGGTTTGCCGATCACGCGCCCGGACCGCTCCACCGCTTTCTACGACCTCGATCAGAAAACCTACCAGACCGGCCTCTACGTTCAGGACCAGATGGCCCTCGACCAATGGCGCCTGACCCTCGGCGGGCGTGAAGACTGGGTGCACACCGGCACCAAGTTCTTCAACAAGGGCGACGCGACCAACACCGAGCGTGACAAGAAATTCAGCGGCAACGCGGCGATCAGTTATGTCTTCGACTCCGGTTTCGTGCCGTACCTGTCGTACGCCGAATCCTTCCAGCCAACCACTGGCGCCACGGCTTCGAGCACCGAAAGCTTCAAGCCGACCGAAGGCAAGCAGTGGGAATTGGGCATCAAATACCAACCACCGGGCAGCAAGACTTTGCTCTCCGCTGCGGTGTATGACCTGACGCAGAAAAACGTTTCGGTCTCCACCACCGTCGGCGCCACGCCCATCACCAGCCAAACCGGCGAAGTGAAGGTCAAGGGCCTGGAGCTGGAAGCGGTGTCCGACGTCACCGACAACCTGAAGATCATCGCCGCTTACACCCTGGCCAAATCCGAAGTGCAGAAGGGCGACAACAAAGGCAACCGCCTGCAACTGATGCCCAACCAACAAGCCTCGTTGTGGGCCGATTACACCTGGCACAACGGCGTGCTCGACGGGTTCGGCATCGGCGCCGGCGCCCGCTATACCGGCAACACTTATGGCGACCAGGGCAACACCTGGCTGGGCAAGGCCAACGCCTACACGGTGTTCGACGCGGCGCTGCATTACGACCTCGGCCGATTGGACAACAGCCTCAAAGGCGCATCGTTGGCACTTAACGCCACCAACTTGCTGGACAAGGATTACATCTCGACCTGCGACAGCTTTTACTGCTACTACGGCGACCAGCGCAGCGTCGTCGCCAGCGCGTCCTACAAATGGTAAAAGCTTGAGCTGATACGCCCAATTACTGAGCCGTCCTCCGTGGACGGCTTTGGTATTTCTGAAGGCTATGAAATGAAATGAAAAGTAAAACAATTCGTCGCTGGTCCTTTGTCCACACCTGGACCAGCCTGATTTGCACAGTGTTTCTGCTGATGCTGGCGCTGACCGGCCTGCCGTTGATTTTCCATCACGAGATCGACCATTTACTGGGCGACGCGCCGGAATTGAAGCAGATGCCGGCCGACACGCCGCAGCTGAATTTGCAGCAGTTGATCGAAGCGGCGGAAAAACATCGTCCCGGCGAAGTTGTGCAATACGCCGGCTACGACGAGGAAGACCCCAACGGCATGTTCGCGATCATGGCGCCCACCGCCGACACCGAACCGAACTCGTCGCACACCTTCATGCTCGACGCCCGCACCGGCGAAGCGCTGGAAATGCCCTCGGCCAACGGTGGGCTGATGATGGTCATGCTGCGCCTGCACGTGGACATGTTTGCCGGGCTGCCGGGCAAATTGCTGCTGGCGTTCATGGGGTTGTTGTTCATCGCGGCGCTGGTTTCCGGCACCGTGCTGTACTTGCCGTTCATGCGCCGCTTGAAGTTCGGCACGGTACGCCAGGACAAATCCACGCGGCTACGCTGGCTCGATTTGCACAATTTGCTCGGCGTGGTGGCGTTGACGTGGATGCTGGTGGTCGGCGTGACCGGGGTGATCAGTGCCTGCGCCGATCTGCTGATTGCCGCGTGGCGTTATGAAAGCCTCAACGCGATGATCGCGCCGTACCGCGACAAGCCACCGCTGACGCAACTGGTCCCGGCCACGCGGTTGCTCGACATCGCCAAAGACGTGGCGCCGGGCATGCAGCCGGACTTTATCGCGTTCCCCGGCACGCGTTTCTCCAGCGAACACCATTACGCGGTGTTCATGAAGGGCAGCACGCACCTGACTTCGCACTTGCTGACGCCGGTGTTGATCGACGCCAGCACGCTGCAAGTCACGGCGGTCGCGCAACGCCCGTGGTACATGGACGCGATGGGCATGTCGCAGCCGCTGCACTTTGGTGATTACGGCGGCATGCCGATGAAGATCCTCTGGGCGGTGCTCGATGTGCTGACGATTATCGTCCTCGGCAGCGGTGTTTATCTGTGGGTGGTGCGGCGCAAAGCGGCGAAACGCCTCGCGCAAAACGTGGAGCAAAACGTGGAGCAAACGGCATGAGGCCGCGCCAGTCGAACTTCTGGAAAGTCTTCGCCACGCCGACAGTGATCGCGCTGCTGAGCGCCGCCGGATTGTTCGCCGCGCTGTTGGGCGATGGCTTGTGGGATGCGCTCAGTTGGCTGGGGCTCGGCGTTCCCGCCGTGCTAGGCATGCGCGGCCTGCTGCGACGCCGCTGATATCCCCGCTCCCCCAATCCCCTGTAGGAGCGAGCCTGCTCGCGATAGCCATTCATCATCCAACATCAATGTCGGCTGACACACCGCCATCGCGAGCAAGCTCGGCTCCCACAGGAATCTTCAGTGGATGCCGGGTTTTGTGGGCAACACCGATCCCCTGTAGGAGTGAGCCTGCTCGCGATAGCTATTCATCATTCAACATGGATGTCGGCTGACAAACCGCCATCGCGAGCAAGCTCGGCTCCCACAGAGATCTCCAGTGGATGCCGGGTTTTGTGGGCAACACTGATCCCATGTAGGAGTGAGCCTGCTCGCGATAGCAATTAAGAATCCAACATCGATGTTGACTGACACACCGCCATCGCGAGCAGGCTCACTCCTACAGGGATCTTCAGTGGATGCCGGGTTTTGTGGGCAACAGCGATCCTCCCGGTCTGGATTCGCGATCAGCTATCCTGCCCCACTCTGCCACTGATCGAGACGCTGCCATGTCCGCCCCGAGCATGACTCTGTTCCACAATCCCGCTTCGCCGTTCGTTCGCAAAGTCATGGTGCTGCTGCACGAGACTGGGCAAACCGCGCGCGTGGCGTTGCAAGCCAGCCAACTGACGCCGGTCAGCCCTGACCTGGCGCTGTGCGAAGACAACCCGCTGGGCAAGATCCCGGCCCTGCGCCTGGCCGATGGCAATGTCATCCATGACAGCCGGGTGATCCTCGATTACCTCGATCAGCAGCACGTCGGCAATCCGCTGATCCCTCGCGAAGGCCCGGCGCGCTGGCGGCGCTTGACCCTGGCCTCGCTGGCCGACGGGATCATGGACGCTGCGGTGATGATCCGTTACGAACAAGCGTTGCGCGCCCCGGAGAAGCAGTGGGACGAGTGGCTTGAGGGCCAACGCGAGAAGATTCGTCGTGCGCTGGCGCTGTTGGAAGCCGATGCGATTGCCGAATTGACCAGCCATTTCGACGTCGCGGCGATCAGCGTGGCGTGTGCCTTGGGTTACCTGGATTTGCGCCATCCCGATCTGCAATGGCGCGTGGCTAATCCGAAGCTGGCCGAGTGGTTTTTTGCGGTAAGTCAGCGGGCGTCGATGCTGGCGACCATGCCAAAGATTTAACGACGCCCGGGGTTTGACAACGCCTAAGCCTTAATGCTTCGCTGACTGTTCGGGCCCCATCGCGAGCAAGCTCGCTCCCACAGGGTTTTGCGGTTGTTCATGCCATTGCGGTGACAGCAGAAATCCAATGTGGGAGCGAGCTTGCTCGCGATGGCACCAACGCGGTTCAACAGGCAATAACTCGACAATCCGCGTCACCAGGTTTTCCCTCCAGCATTGATCCTCCCGCAACCCCAACCGCCGGCTCATTGCACCGCGCCAATATCAAACGCCAACGGCTTGGCCGACTTTTGCCCGATCC
The DNA here is from genome assembly GCF_002836905.1 of Pseudomonas sp. 43NM1. NCBI lineage: Bacteria > Pseudomonadati > Pseudomonadota > Gammaproteobacteria > Pseudomonadales > Pseudomonadaceae > Pseudomonas > Pseudomonas sp. 43NM1. The sequence goes on from NZ_MKGS01000189.1 coordinate 24,424, forward strand.
CGTACCAGTCGAGTTTGCGCGTCAGCACCATGAACACACCGAGCAAGCCGAACAACAGCAGCGAGCCCATCAGCAGCGCGTAATCCTCGGCGCTGAGCAAGCCGTAAAGCAAGCCGTACAACGCCGCCAATCCCGCCGAAAAACTCAAGCCGTGGCGCACGCTGCGCAGCACGTGGCAGACGTAGAAGCCGATCAACAACACACAACTGCTCGCCGACACCAGGTACGCCAGGGCAAAACCAATGTGTTCGGACAGCGACAGCAGCAACAGGTAAAAGAACGCCAGCGCCACACCGACCAACGCGTATTGCACCGGGTGCACCGCCAGGCTTTTCAGCACTTCGAAGAGGAAGAACCCGGCGAACGTGAGGACGATGAACAACAGCGCATATTTGATCGCCCGATCGCTTTTCAGGTACTGGTCCACCGGATCGATAAAACTCACGCCGAAACTACGCGCATTGAACGCTTCACACTTGTCGGCGACTACGCAGCTGTCCAGCGCCTCTTCGAGGTTGGTAGAGAAAAACGAGGTCTGCCAATGGGCGCTGAAACCCTGATCGCTGACTTCCCGCTGAGCCGGCAGGTAGTTGCCGATAAAGCTTGGATGCGGCCAGTTAGCGGACAACGAGACTTTACTGGTGCGGCCGACCGGGATCACTTGCAACTGCCCGGTGCCTTGCAAACGCAGGTCAAACCCGAAAGCCAGTTCCGTGGCTTTGCCGGGGTCCAGCGCTGGCAGCATGACGTGCACGCCCTCGCCCAAAAAGCTCACTTGGCTGCCCGGCACGAAGTCCAGGCGTTGGCCGTCGAGTTCCAGTTTCAGCGCGTTTTCGATACCGCGAATATCGCTGATGCCGACCGCGAGGAAGGGCTGATCGAACTGGTAATCGGCGAAATCTTCGGTGATGCCGAGTTGCTCGGGAATCGCGAAGTTGCCGCTGATGCGGTTGTCGGCGTGGAACAGCCGCGCTTCATAAATGCCCCGCGCACGCAGCTCGGTCTGCACGTTGCCGTCCAGCTCGAAGCGCTCAGGGAGGAAGAACATCCGCCCGCGCTCTTCGCCGACTTCCTGATAACGCTCGTTGGTTTTTTCGTTGAGTTTCCAGGTGCGCACCACTTTGCGATACGGCACCACCATCACCGGCCCGCTCAATTGCTGGCTGTAGCTGGAGCTGCGGGCAATGTCTTCAAGCACGCCGTCGCGCAATTGCTGACGGTCCTGGATTACGCCGTTGATCATCATCAACGGGATCAGCAATAACAGAATCAGCAGGGCAATCGCCCCGAGTTTTATGGCCAGGCTACGGTTCATGAGGTCTCTCCCTGTTCGAATGAGGGAGAGTCTGGCGGCGGCGTGTGAGGGTTTTGTGGGGGGAATGTGGAGAGTGTGTGGAGACTCATCTACATAACCCAGCAGGAGTGAGCCTGCTCGCGATGGCCCGCAACTCGGTCCTAAGCCAGGCGCAACATCACCTCAACTCCACCCTCAACGTTGCCCACACTCATGTCCCCACCATGCAACTTGACCACTTCTTCGACGAAGTTAAGCCCCAACCCGGTGCTTTTGCGTCCACTGTCCGGTCGCGGCAATGAGTAAAAGCGCTCGGTCAATCGTGGCAACGCGTAATCGGGAATCGCCTCGGTCTGGTTGAACAGTTTGAATTCGACGCGCGCCCCGGCCCTCTCAGCGCTAAAGCGCAACACGCCGCCCACCGGGGTGAAATCCAGCGCATTTTCCAGCAGATTGCCGAATGCCTGACGCAACAAAAACGGTTCGCCGATCACGCTCAGGTCCTGTGCAATCGCTTGTTCGACGCGCAACTGTTTGCCTTCAATGCGCGCCGTTTGCGCCGCCAGCACTTGCTCGACCAGGGCCGCCAGCGGCACCGCGACCCGTTCCTCCAGACCCTGGCGCTGCTCGACCAGCGCCAGATTGAGCAAGCGCTCGATCAACTGCTGCATCCGCGCACTTTCGCTGTCGATGTTGCTGACGAACCGCTGCTGCTGCGCCAACGGCATCTCGTCTTGCAGCAGTTCCGCCGCACCGCGAATCGCCGCCAACGGACTTTTCAATTCATGGGTCAGCGTGTGCACGTAGCGTTCGACGTAAGCCTTGCCTTCCAGTTGCGTGCGCATCTGCTCGACGGCGCTCGCCAGTTGCTCAAGTTCGCCGCCGCGATAATGCGGCACCTCGACCCGGCGCCCTTCGCTGACGGCCTGCGCGTAAGCAGTCAAACGCCGCAGCGCCGCGCTCAACCACCACGACAGCCACGCGCCGAACAGCAGACCCAGGACAATCATCCCAGCGCCGTAAGCGATCAAGCGCCGCTCCGTGCGATCGACGTAGGGCTGCAGCGAACTGTTGGGTTTGGCCACGGTGACCACGCCGATGATCTTGCCGTTGTCGCGGATCGGCGCGCCGACGTGCATCACCGAGGTGGTCGCATCTTCTGCAATGCTGCGGGTCGAGCGCGCGCCGTATTCACCGCGCAAGGTCAGGTAGACGTCGTTCCAGCGCGAGTAATCCTGGCCCAGCGCCACGCCGCTGGAATCCAGAACCACGATGCCTTTGGCGTCGGTGACGTAGATGCGGTGGCTGACCTGATTTTTCGGCAAGCCCCAGATGTTCGCCTTCGGCTCGCGCTCGCCATAGGCCTTGAGCAGTTGCGGCCAGCGGTTCTGATTGAGCGTGCCGGCCTTGAAATCGTCGCGCAGGATTTCTGCCATCAGGTTGGCGGTATCCACCAGCGTTTCTTCGGTGGATTGGCGCACGCCGGGGCGGACTTCCTGCATCACGGTGTTGAGCACAAAGTAGCCGGTCAGGCCGATGAACAGCACATAGACCAGGAAAATCCGGATTCCCAACGGCATCAGCTGTGTCCCGGGCTGTAGCTGTAGCCGAGGCCGCGATGGGTCTGGATTGGCTCGGCCTCGGCGCGCACCAGGCGCAATTTGGCCCGCACGCTTTTGATGTGGCTGTCGATGCTACGCTCGTAACCGGCATCGGCCGGCACGCCCAGCGCGTCGAGCAATTGTTCGCGGCTGAAGACCCGTTCGGGTTGTTCGAGCAGACATTGCAGGAGCCGGAATTCGTGGCGGGTAAGGCTCAGCAACTGGCCGCGATAGCTGATCTGCACGCGCTCGCTGTCGATGCGAAACAGCATTGGGGTTGGGGTTGGGG
>NZ_MKGS01000190.1:0-27022 GCF_002836905.1 Pseudomonas sp. 43NM1
GGGTGGCGGTGGAGGACTGGCGCAACCACTCAAGATGATTGCGCAGAATACGAGCGACAGCGGCGTGAACGACCGTTTCCCAAGACTCTTCATAGGCTGACCTGCGGTGGCTGATCGGGGGGTTTTTCCGCGACACGGAAAATAAATACCACGCATTTCTTATAGCCCAGCCGCCGGGCAATGCCAGAAGATCAGAATTTCCCCCATCCCTGTAGGAGCAGAGCTTGCTCGCGAAGGCGGCGTGTCAGCCTGTATTTCCGTCGCCTGACACGCCGCTATCGCGAGCAAGCTTTGCTCCCACAGGTGAGTCCGAGAAGCTCTGCTCCTACAGGTTGGTTATTGCTTAGATTTTTTCAGAGCGATGCAAACTATTGCTTTCGAGCTCATAGCGCAGCTCTTCAATCAACGCGACCACCGCTTCCGGCGTGCGCAAATTCGCCACACTCAACCCGCTGACCACCAGATCCACCTGACCCGACGCCGGGTGGTAGAGCTTGACCGTCAAGGAGTTGTCCCCGGTGAGCGCACAATCACAAGCCAGCGGCGCAAAGCTACGCTCCAGTTGAGCACGCAACTGCGTTAGATAAATCATTCCGGGTCACCCGACCAACACTGCAAAATCGAACACACCATTGAACGGTTGCTGATCCATGTAGCTGTTCCTCTGTCTGTTTCGAAAATGCGCTTTCGCAGCGACGCGACATCCCGCCGCAGGCTCTACCGCACCTTCCCAGATTACGAACTGCGCCACCCGGCCAGAACCCGCATTTGCCCCCTTGCGTCTAGTGCATTTGCACCCTAACGCTGCGCCTTCGGCCGCCACTCGCTGGCGAACAACCCGCGCTCGCGCGCCCAGACAATCGCCTCACTGCGGCTGTGCACATCAAGCTTGGAATACACCGTCGAAACGTGGTTGCGCACCGTGTTCAGCGCCAGTTTCAGGCGCGCGGCGATTTCCTTGTCGGCCAGTCCTTCACAGATCAAGCCGAGCACATCGCGCTCGCGTGCGGTCAGGTCGGTGAATGACACGCTAGGCAGTTTCGGCGAATTGACGCTCTTCACATTGGCGAGTTTCTCGATCAGCGTGCGGCTGAACCACGAAGCGTCTTTCATCACTTCTTCGATTGCCGCCACCAACTCGACTTCAGTACGTTTGCGTTCGGTGATGTCCATCAACACCAGCAGATAACACGGGCTGTCCTGAATGTTCACGGTGTCGGCCGAGACGTTGCACTCGATCAGCTCGCCGCCCTTTTTGCGAATGCGCACGTCGACGCGATCCAGTTTGCCGGCCTTTTCCAGCGCGGCGAACAGGCGCGTGCGGGTGCCGGAGTCATCGATAAAGTCGATTTCCTCAACGGTTTTACCGAGCACTTCTTCGCTCGGATACCCGAGGGTTTCCAGGAACGCGTCGTTGACGTCGATCACCAGTTCATTCTCGGCGCCGCACACCAGCGTCGGCATCGGCGTCAAGCGAAACGCCTTGGCAAAGCGCTCCTCGCTCTGGCGCAAGGCCAGTTCGACCTTGTGCCGCGGTTCCATGTCGACGAAGGAAAACAACATGCACGCTTCTTCGTTGAGCTCCAGCGGCTGGCCGGCGACGATCACCTGTTTATTGCCACGCTCGGGCAGTTTCAGTTCGGCCTGCATCTGCGGAATCGTTGTGTGCTGGCGCAGGCGTTCGATGGCCAAATCGCGTTTTTCGGCGCCGTCGAGGATGTCCAGCTCATACGTGGAAACGCCGATCACCTGATCGCGGGTGTAGCCGGTCATTTCGAGGAAACCCTGATTGACCTTGATGTAGCGCAAATCACTCAGGCGACAAATCACCGCTGGCGCCGGGTTGGCATTGAAGGTCTTCTCGAAACGCTGCTCGGCGCTGGCCCACTCGGTGACATCGCTCATGATCAGCACCAGCGATTCCACCTGCCCGGCGCTGTCGGTCAATTGCATGCTGCGCACGCTGTGCACCCACAGGCTTTCTTCATCGTCGCTCGGCGTTACTTCCACCAACACATCGCTGAAAACCTCGCCACCGGCGATTCGGTTGATCGGGTAGCTTTCGGTCGGCACAGGATGATTGTTGCGATAGCGCAAGTTGAAGCGCTTGGCGTATTCCTTGGCATTCGCCCCGAGCTGGTTGACCCGGCTGACCCCATGCATGGCCAGCGCGGCGTCGTTGGCCCAGAGAATGGTTTGATCCAGTTCGAGCAAAATCACCCCGTCGGACAAACCGGCGATGATCTGCTGCAACTGACGACGATTGGTTTCGGTGGTCAGGACGTCCTGGCTCATTGGCTCTCCACAAAATGGCGGCGGCGCTCTGCGGCACCGCCCTGTGAAGATTACGACCGCACGGGTTTGCGATAGTGCGAAGCGACCAAAACCTTGAAGCGTTTTAAAGGCTCGCCAGTCAGGTACATCATGCCAACCTTATCCTGAACGGTTTATAGACGCAGACGATTCATTTCATTCGATGCATAATCCACCGTTCATCACGATTAAACTGCTGACATCGAAAAAGGATTTTTATGAAACAACTCGCGCACGTACAAAGCACAGTCTATTACAGACATTTTTCCAACGATGCCTTCAAAAAATCAAAGCAATACCAGCAACTTAAGAACATCCATATCGTGACCTACTGCAAGTCCAGTGGGCTTATCGGAACCTTTAATTTTCTCAGCAAATTCTTCATCGATAAATCTGACAGCGCCAAGGTGATCATCGGTATTTCAGATATCGACTCCGACAAACTCGCTGACAGCCTGCGATCTATCATGAAAAAAATTACAAAAAATTGCGACATCTACATTCATTCGGCTTGTCACGTGAAGATGCTCAGCCATGACGACATGACAATACTCGGCTCGCAGAATCTTTCTTATGCATCGCAGTCCTATACCGCCAACCTGAACTATACGACCGCCCACTATCGCCTTAATGAGGCATTAGTGGAATGCGTCGATGAGCATCAAGAATGCGCCAAGATGTTAATGGTAGAACTACTATCCGACCCTGCTTTTTTTTTGAAGCTTGAGCCATTGAGTTGGGTGGACTACAAAGACAAACACAACACGAAAATCAACCAGTTAATCGCCGACCTTCGTGAAGGTCATGCGTTGGACCGTAGCAAGGCCAACATTAAATTGGCGGAAAACATACAACACTTTATAACAAACTCCCCAGCGCTGTTGAGCAATAGCCGATTCACAGTACAGGTAAAAGACAATCTCGACCTCTTCAGAATATTGAAAAACATGTACCAGCAGCGCTCGACCAAAGATGTGGAGACGCTACTTGAGATATTGTATGGCCACGATCCTTTTTCGATTTTTTTCAATGAGCAAGCGCATGAATTATTATCCACAGCAGAATCATTAGCGATGCAAGTCGATGACGATTACTTTGCGAGGAAAAGTGAGTTTCACCATATCCATGATCATATTCTGGATGCACCAGACCGACTTGAAGAAATCGCACAAGCACACTCGCTGTTCGAGGAAATTGACGAAATCATTGACCAATATGAACTGTTGACACCTGAACATCTGCTGGACCACTCGGAAGATGACGATATCAGTGCTGAGATGGAATCCCCTGACTATTCTTCAGACTACGCTATGTTGTCCAGAGACAACGATGGCAACATTATAGAAAGCGTATTCAGAAGTAAACGAGATGTGGCGCTATCGACAACCGAAAAGCTTCGACTCCTCGATTCAAAGAAATTAACACACGCACTCAATGAAGTTCTCGGACCGTTCGTTGAGTGTTACCTGAACACCCAATACTCACGGTTACTCCAAGTACTCCAAGGCTCATGCGACAGCTTGAAGAATGCCTATGCACGCGATAATTAAAGGCTCGCCGGATTTAACTTGACCTGCGGCAATTCCGATGGATTTGCTACCCGTGAATCTCCAGGGGTCGTCCGCTGACGGCGCGGGCATCGCAGGTCACGAATTGCGCGTCTTACGTCGCCAATTGTCCGCTGGCAATCGCCGCCGACGCCGCCAGCATGGCCCGCAACAACACCGCGCAGCCGGCCGCGAGGTCATCCGGTGCGGCGTTTTCGATTTCGTTATGGCTGATGCCGCCCTCGCACGGCACGAAGATCATCCCGGCCGGGCCGAGTTCGGCGAGGAAAATCGCGTCGTGCCCGGCGCCGCTGACGATGTCCATGTGCGATAGGCCCAATCCGTGGGCGGCGTCGCGGACCGCATCGACGCAGCCCTTGTCGAAGTACAGCGGTGGGAAGTCGGCGGTCGGGGTCAGTTCGAAGGTCAGGCCGTGGGCCTCGCAGGTGGTTTCGATGACTTCGCGCACTTCGGCGATCATCGAGTCGAGGCGCGCCGGTTCCAGGTGCCGGAAGTCGAGGGTCATGCGCACTTCACCGGGAATCACGTTGCGCGAGCCGGGGTAGGCTTGCAGGCAGCCGACCGTGCCACAGGCGTGCGGTTGGTGGCTGAGGGCGGCGCGATTGACCGCACCGACGATAATCGCCGCGCCGACCAGGGCATCCTTGCGCAAGTGCATCGGCGTCGGCCCGGCGTGGGCTTCAACGCCGCGCAGTTTCAGGTCAAACCATTTTTGCCCGAGTGCGCCCATCACCACGCCGATGGTTTTGTGTTCGTCTTCGAGGATCGGGCCTTGTTCGATGTGTGCTTCGAAATAGGCACCGACTGCGTGGCCGCTGACCTTGCGCGGCCCGGCATAACCGATGGCGTTCAGCGCGTCGCCGACCGTGACGCCATCGACGTCGACTTTGGCCAGGGTTTCTTCGAGGGTAAATTTTTCCGCAAACACCCCGGAGCCCATCATGCACGGCGGAAAACGGGAGCCTTCTTCGTTGGTCCAGACCACCACTTCCAGCGGCGCCTCGGTTTCGATGCCGAGGTCATTGAGGGTGCGCAACACCTCGACCCCGGCGAGCACGCCGAAGCAGCCGTCGAACTTGCCGCCAGTGGGTTGGGTGTCGATATGGCTGCCGGTCATGACCGGTGGCAGGTCGGGATTGCGGCCGGGACGACGGGCGAAGATATTGCCGATGCCGTCGACCGTCACGGTGCAGCCGGCCTCCTCGCACCAATTGACGAAAATGTCCCGGGCCTGGCGGTCGAGGTCGGTCAGGGCCAACCGACAAACGCCGCCCTTGACCGTGGCACCGAGCTTGGCCAGTTCCATGAGCGACTGCCACAAGCGGTCGCGGTTGATGTGCTGATGGGTGGATTGCAGAACGTCTACGGCTGCGTTCATGGTGATCTCCTCAGGCTGTTCTTATGGGTTTCTTCAGGTAGTTCTTTGGTGTGTTTGAGGCCGTCTTCGCGGGCAAGCCTCGCTCCCACAAGGGACTGCACGAGCCTGTAGGAGCGAGGCTTGCCCGCGAAGAGGCCAGCAATCACACCGATGATTTCGCAATAGACGGGCTGGTCCGCATCGAGCACAACCCGTAATAAATCACCCCGCCCAGCGCCGAACCGGTAAACCAGCCGTAGCTGTAAAACCAGCTGAACGCATCGCTACCGAGCGACAGCAGGGTCAGCACCACCGGCACGCCGAAGGCGATAAAACCGAACCAGTTCCACGCTGGATACACGTCATCGCGGTACAGCCCGGCGAGGTCCAGTTGCTGTTTCTTGATCAGGAAATAGTCCACCACCATGATCCCGGCGATTGGCCCGAGCAGGCTGGAATAGCCGAGCAGCCAGTTCGAATAAACCGTCTCCAGGCTGACCTCGGAAACGATCCAGCCAAGTTTTTTCAGCAACTCGTGGCCCATCAGCAGCAACCCGACCACACCGGTCAGCATCACCGCTTTGGTGCGGTTGATCACTTTGGGCGCAATGTTTTGGAAGTCATTGGTCGGCGAGACAATGTTCGCTGCGGTGTTGGTCGACAGCGTCGCAATGATGATCAACGCCATCGCCACCGCCACCCACACCGGGCTCTGGATATGCCCGATCAGGCTGACCGGATCCGACACGGTCACGCCGACCAGTTTCACCGACGCGGCAGTCATCACCACGCCAAGAGCGGCGAACAGGAACATGGTCAGTGGCAAGCCGAAAATCTGCCCGAGAATCTGGTCCTTCTGACTTTTCGCGTAACGGCTGAAGTCCGGGATGTTCAGCGACAACGTCGCCCAGAACCCGACCATCGCCGTCAGCCCGGCGGCGAAGTAACTGACCACGCTTGCACCTTCAGGGCGCTTCGGCGGAATCGCCAACAGCTCGGTCATCGACACGTTGGGCATCGCCCACACCAGCAGGCCGATGCCGACCGCCACCAGCAATGGCGCGGAGAGCGTTTCCAGCCATTTGATCGACTCGGCCCCGCGCAGCACCACCCACAGGTTCAGCGCCCAGAACGCCATGAAACCGATCACCTCGCCGGTGCCGCCGAGTGACTTCCAGCCGTCGAAAATCGAGCCGAGAAACAGGTGAATCGCCAGGCCACCGAACATCGTCTGAATGCCGAACCAGCCACACGCCACCAATGCGCGGATCAGGCACGGCACGTTGGAGCCGAGGATGCCGAACGAGGAGCGCAGCAACACCGGAAACGGGATGCCGTACTTGGTGCCGGCGAAGGCATTGAGGGTCAGCGGGATCAGCACAATGAGGTTGGCAAACAGGATCGCCAGCAGCGCCTCGCCGACGCTCAAGCCGAAATACGCGGTGAGCACGCCGCCAAGGGTGTAGGTCGGCACGCAAATCGACATGCCGATCCACAGCGCGGTGATGTGCCACTTGTTCCAGGTTCGTTCGTGCACCTTGGTCGGTGCCATGTCGTGGTTGTAACGAGGACTGTCGAGGACGTCGGTGCCGGCTTCGAGCTCGAACAAGCCGTCGCGCTCGGTCACTTGCGATCTGATCTGTTGCATGGCCGCTCCACTTTCTTTGAATTATTTTTTGCTCATCAGGGGCCGGCGCTTGCTCGCGCCAACCGACGATGGCCGGAGGAACTGACAACTTTTACGGACCGGCCAAGGTGTCAGCGGCGGCATCAATAAACGTGCCGGGGTCCCCGCTGATACAACGGCCAACGCCATAAAATCCTGCTAAACAACTGAAGTCATTCAGTTTTATTTATTCAACTAATGAGTCCTCGGTTACTTGCAACGCCACTCAGGCCGAATGTGCAGCAAGTTGTAGAAACAGTCAGGACTCAATCTGGTGCATCAATGTTTTTTTCAGCGTTGCGCCTCAACCATAGACCTTCCTCAAGCGGCTGATTTCACATAGGAAATCTCGTCTATTTTGCGTTCCTGTCAAGTGCGTCAAAATGGTGAACAGCCTCACCATTTTGGTGATTCATGTATTTATTGCTTATATTTCAAGAGCTTAAAACTGGCATAAGCTTATAAAAATTATTCTTGCTCATTCCAAAAACTACGACTAGTTTCTATTCCTGACAGCGATGACAGGAATACACCTGTTTGCGCTGGCTTCATACAAAACATTTAGAACCGGCATAAGTCGGTCATGCCTGCGAGGAACTCGGAATGTCTCTGTTGATCCGTGGCGCCACCGTTATTACCCATGATGAAAGTTACCGCGCCGACGTCTATTGCGCTGATGGCGTAATTAAAGCCATTGGCGACAACCTTGATGTTCCGGCGGGCGCTGAAGTGCTCGACGGCAGTGGCCAATACCTGATGCCGGGCGGCATCGACCCACACACGCACATGCAATTGCCCTTCATGGGCACCGTTGCCAGCGAAGATTTTTTCAGTGGCACGGCGGCTGGTTTGGCCGGGGGGACGACGTCGATCATCGACTTCGTGATTCCCAATCCGCAGCAGTCGCTGATGGAAGCGTTTCACCAGTGGCGCGGCTGGGCCGAGAAGTCCGCTTCCGACTACGGATTCCATGTCGCGATTACCTGGTGGAGCGAGCAGGTGCGCGAGGAAATGGCCGAACTGGTCAGCCATCACGGCATCAACAGCTTCAAGCATTTCATGGCGTACAAAAACGCGATCATGGCCGCCGACGACACGCTGGTAGCGAGTTTCGAACGCTGCCTGGAGCTCGGTGCGGTGCCGACCGTGCACGCGGAAAACGGCGAATTGGTGTATCACCTGCAACGCAAATTGATGGCGCAAGGCATCACCGGCCCGGAAGCGCATCCGCTGTCGCGTCCGTCGCAAGTTGAAGGTGAAGCGGCCAGCCGGGCGATCCGGATTGCCGAAACCATCGGCACGCCGTTGTACCTGGTGCACGTCTCGACCCAGGAAGCCCTCGACGAAATCACCTACGCGCGCAGCAAAGGTCAGCAGGTCTACGGCGAAGTGCTCGCCGGGCATTTGCTGCTCGACGACAGCGTCTACCAACACCCGGACTGGCAGACCGCCGCCGGTTACGTGATGAGCCCGCCGTTCCGTCCGCGCGGCCACCAGGAAGCGCTTTGGCACGGTTTGCAATCGGGCAACCTGCACACCACCGCCACCGACCATTGCTGCTTTTGCGCCGAGCAAAAAGCGGCGGGTCGCGATGATTTCAGCAAGATCCCCAATGGCACCGCCGGCATCGAAGACCGCATGGCGCTGCTGTGGGATGAAGGGGTGAACACTGGGCGGTTGTCGATGCAGGATTTCGTCGCGTTGACCTCCACCAATACCGCGAAGATCTTCAACCTCTACCCTCGCAAAGGCGCGATGCGCGTCGGCGCCGATGCCGATCTGGTGCTGTGGGACCCTGAGGGCACACGCACCATTTCGGCAAAAACCCATCACCAGCAAGTCGACTTCAACATCTTCGAAGGCAAAACCGTGCGCGGTGTGCCGAGCCACTCCGTCAGTCAGGGCCGCGTGGTCTGGGCCGATGGCGACCTGCGCGCCGAGCGTGGCGCCGGGCGCTATGTCGAACGGCCGGCGTACCCGGCGGTGTTTGATTTGCTCAGCAAGCGCGCTGAGCTGAATAAGCCGACAGCGGTAAAGCGCTGAGTTCGAGGCCTGCGGCCTTCGCGGGCAAGCCTCGCTCCTACAGTTTGAAATGCATTCCCCCCTGTAGGAGCGAGGCTTGCCCGCGAAGGCCGGCCCTGACGGCACACAACCCCACTGCCCACCAGAGGCAGGCACCTCAAAAAAACATGAGGCCTTAAACCGTGATCAAGACCCTGAACCATCTCCCGCACCCTTACGAGAATGCGGCCGCCCTCGCCGGCCATTTCACCGATCTGGCGCCGCCGCTCAACGCCCGTCAGGCGCATCTGGAAGCTTCGCGCTGTCTGTATTGCTACGACGCACCATGCGTGAACGCCTGTCCAAGTGAGATCGATATTCCGTCGTTCATCCGCAATATCCATCAGGAAAACGTCCAGGGCGCCGCGCAGAAAATCCTCTCGGCGAACATTCTCGGCGGCAGTTGCGCGCGGGTTTGCCCGACCGAAATCCTCTGTCAGCAAGCCTGTGTGCGCAACAACGATCACGAGTGCGCGCCAGTGTTGATCGGCTTGCTGCAACGCTACGCCGTGGACAACGCGCACTTCAGCGAACACCCGTTCCAGCGCGCCGCCGCCACCGGCAAACGCATCGCTGTGGTGGGTGCCGGGCCGGCGGGTTTGTCCTGCGCGCATCGCAGTGCGATGCACGGGCATGACGTGGTGATTTTCGAGGCCCAGGAAAAGGCTGGCGGCCTTAATGAATACGGGATCGCCAAGTACAAACTGGTGGACGATTACGCGCAAAAGGAACTGGATTTCCTCCTGCAAATCGGCGGCATCGAAATCCGCCACGGACAGAAACTCGGCGCCAACCTGACCCTCAGTGATTTGCACCAGCAGTACGACGCGGTGTTCCTCGGCCTCGGTCTGGCCGCCAGCAAACAGCTCGGTCTCGACCACGAAGACGCGCCGGGGCTGGTCGCCGCCACCGATTACATCCGCGAACTGCGCCAGGCCGATGACCTGACGCAACTGCCGCTGGCCGACCGTTGCATCGTCCTTGGCGCCGGCAACACCGCGATCGACATGGCCGTGCAAATGGCTCGCCTCGGTGCCCGCGACGTCAATCTGGTGTATCGGCGTGGCGTCGAGGACATGGGCGCGACCGGTCACGAACAAGACATCGCCAAAGCCAATCAGGTGCGCCTGTTGACCTGGGCGCAACCGGAAACGGTGCTGCTCGACGATCAGGGCCACGTGCGCGGCATGCGTTTCGCCCGTACCTGCATGATCGAAGGGCGCCTGCAGACTACCGGGCAGACCTTCGAACTGGCCGCCGATGCAATCTTCAAAGCCATCGGCCAGGCCTTCGATGGCAGCGCCCTCGCCGACCCGTTGGCGCGCGATCTCAAACGCCAGGGCGAGCGCATCGAGGTCGATGCGAACCTGCGCACGAGCATTCCCGGGGTGTACGCCGGTGGCGACTGCACCAACCTCGATCAGGACCTGACGGTGCAAGCCGTGCAGCATGGCAAACGGGCTGCCGAAGCCATCAATGCCCAACTCATGCTCAACGTGGAGGCTGCGTAAATGGCCGATCTTTCGATTGTCTTCGCCGGTATCAAAGCCCCCAATCCATTCTGGCTGGCCTCCGCGCCACCCACCGACAAAGCCTACAACGTGGTCCGCGCCTTCGAGGCTGGCTGGGGCGGCGTGGTCTGGAAAACCCTCGGCGAAGACCCGGCAGCGGTCAACGTCTCGTCGCGGTACTCCGCGCATTACGGCGCCAACCGTGAGGTCATGGGCATCAACAACATCGAGCTGATCACCGACCGTTCGCTGGAGATCAACCTGCGGGAAATCACCCAGGTGAAAAAGGATTGGCCGGACCGCGCGCTGATTGTTTCGCTGATGGTGCCGTGCATCGAAGAGTCATGGAAATTCATTCTGCCGCTGGTCGAAGCCACGGGTGCCGACGGCATCGAGCTGAACTTCGGTTGCCCGCACGGCATGCCTGAACGCGGTATGGGCGCGGCGGTCGGCCAGGTCCCGGAATACGTCGAACAGGTGACCCGCTGGTGCAAGACCTATTGCTCGCTGCCGGTGATCGTCAAGTTGACGCCGAACATCACCGACATCCGCGTTGCCGCCCGTGCGGCCCACCGTGGCGGCGCCGATGCGGTGTCGCTGATCAACACGATCAACTCGATCACCAGCGTCAATCTGGAGCAAATGGTCGCGATGCCCACCGTCGGCCATCAAAGCACCCACGGCGGCTATTGCGGCTCGGCGGTGAAGCCGATTGCGCTGAACATGGTCGCCGAAATCGCTCGTGACCCGCAGACGCTCGGCTTGCCGATCTGCGGCATCGGCGGCATCGGCAGTTGGCGCGACGCGGCGGAATTCATGGCGTTGGGCAGCGGCGCGGTGCAGGTGTGCACGGCGGCGATGCTGCACGGTTTTCGCATTGTCGATGAGATGAAGGACGGCTTGTCACGCTGGATGGACAGTCAGGGCTACGCCAATATCGCCGAGTTTTCCGGGCGCGCGGTGGGCAATACCACCGACTGGAAGTACCTCGACATCAACTATCAGGTGATCGCCAAGATCGATCAGGATGCTTGTATTGGCTGCGGGCGCTGCCACATCGCTTGCGAAGACACCTCGCACCAAGCGGTGGCCAGCCTGAAACAGGTGGACGGCACGCACAAATATGAAGTGATCGATGAGGAGTGTGTGGGCTGCAACCTGTGCCAGATCACCTGCCCGGTCGAGGATTGCATCGAGATGGTGCCGATGGACACCGGCAAGCCGTTTCTGGATTGGAATCATGATCCGCGTAATCCTTACCACGTTGCTCTCTAGATTGGGGGCTGATCCGGAATCTACCCCTCACCCTAACCCTCTCCCCAAGGGGTAGAGGGGACTGACCGAGGTGATTTTCAGATAGTTTGCGACCGGGGGCATTTGAGTCGAACTCAGATTTGGAGGGCATGGAGATCGGCCCCCTTTCCCCCTCTCACCTATGGGTAGAGGGGACCGACCGAGGTGATTTTCAGATAGTTTGCAACCGGGGACATTTGAGTCGAACTCAGATTTTGAGGGCATGGAGATCGGCCCCCTTCGTCCCTCTTCCCTATGGGTAGAGGGGACTGGCCGAGGTGATTTTCAGATAGTTTGCGAACGGGGACATTTGAGTCGAACTCAGACTTTGAGGGCATGGAGATCGGCACACCTTTCCCCTATTGATAGAGGGGAATAAGCGAGGCGATTTTCAGATAGTTTGCGACCGGGGACATTTGAGTTGAACTCAGATTTTGAGGGCATGGAGATCGGGCCCCTTTCCTCCTCTTGCCTATGGGTAGAGGGGACTGACCGAGGTGATTTTCGGATAGTTTGCGACCGGGGATATTTGAGTCGAACTCAGATTTTGAGGGCATGGAGATCGGCCCCTTTCCCCTCTCCCCCTATCGATAGAGGGGAATAAGCGAGGTGATTTTCAGATAGTTTGCGACCGGGGACATTTGCGTCGAACTCAGATTTTGAGGGCATGGAGATCGGCCCCCTTTCCCCCTCTCCCCTATGGGGAGAGGGCTGGGGTGAGGGGTGCTTCTCAGGGTTCCAACCCGATCCCGCGCAATATCACGCTGGTCACGGTTTGCACCGCCCGCTCGAACTGCATGTCCGACAACGCCTGATGATCATTGAGGATATTCACCTGATGATCGAAGTCGGCGTAATGCTGGGTCGAGGCCCAGATCATATAAAGCAGTGCCGACGGCTCGACCGGCAGGATGCGTTTGTCCTCGACCCATTGGCGAATCTTCGCTTCCTTCATCTTCGCCCAGTCATACAGGCTGGCGTCCAGCGCCTCGCCGAGCGTCGGCGCGCCGTGAATGATCTCGTTGGCCCAGACTTTCGAGCCGTGCGGGCGGCTGCGCGAGTGGTTCATTTTGGCGCGGATATAACTGCTGAGCACCACGCGCGGATCGTCGAACATCTCGAAGCACAAGGCGTCCTGTTTCCACACTTCCAGCAGGTCGAACAGCACTGCGCTGTACAGCTCGCCTTTGGTGCTGAAGTAATAATGCAGGTTGGAGCGCGGCAGTTGCACTTCAGCGGCGATGTCCGCCATGGCGGTGCTGCCGAAGCCTTTTTCGGCGAAGACCTTTTCGGCGCCGAGGAGGATTTTCTCGACGTTACTGCGGCGGATTTCGATCTTGTGATTGCCCATAAGGGCTCCCTGAAAACAGCGTTGCCTCAGACTAGCATCCGCTCTGGGTCGCGGCGACAGCGGTTTTTTCACTTGCCGGGAGAAAAGCTGCGGCGTAAACATTTCCCGGTGTCTAGCGTTCATGTTTAAGTGACGCGCATTTCCTCTGCCAAGAAGGTAACCGACCATGTCCCTGAACCAGTCGCTGAAAAAAACCCTGACCGCCGCCGCCCTGCTCGGCTCGTTGTTTGCCGCTTCCTCGGTGTTTGCCCACGCGCACCTGAAAAGCCAGATCCCGGCCGCCAACAGCACCGTCACCGACCCCGGTGAGTTGCGCCTGGTGTTTTCCGAAGGCATTGAAACGACCTTCAGCACGGTCAAAATCAGCCGCGACGGCAAAGACGTGCCGGTGAAAAACCTCGCGACCAAAAGCAGCGACAAGAAGACCTTGATCGTTACCCCGGAAGTCGCGCTGCAGCCAGGCACTTACAAAGTTGAATGGAAGGTAACGTCAGTCGATACGCACAAAAGCGATGGCGCCTACAGCTTCAAGATTGGCCAATAATCGATGACCGATGCGCTGGTGCTGTGCCGCTTTCTGCATTTTGTCGTGGTGTTGATGCTGTTCGGGGTCTGGGTGTTCAGGCCTCTGTTGTTGACCGATGCCGCCGTCAATCTCGACCGGTCACTGGCGCGCATCACGCGTTGGCTGACCGCCGTGGCACTGCTCAGCGGCGTGACGTGGTTGCTGCTGATCACTGCCAGCATGGCCGGCGACTGGAGCGCGGCATTCGCGCCGTCGACATTGAACCTGGTGCTGAGCAAGACCTTTTTCGGCCAAGTGTGGCGTTGGCACTTGCTGCTCAATGTGCTGCTGATGGTGTTGCTGTGGACGCCGTTGCGCACGAATGCTGCTTTGCGCTTGATCGTCAGCGGTTTATTGCTGGCGACGCTGGCGCCGGTCGGGCACGGCGCGATGCTTGACGGGCTCAGCGGTCAGTTGCTGATTCTCAACCAGATCATCCATCTGGTCTGCGTCGGTACGTGGCTCGGCGGGTTGATGCTGCTGGTGCTGATTCTGCGCCAGCCGGTTGCGCTGGATGTGGTTTTGCGGCGTTTCAGCGGCATCGGTTATGGCTTGGTGGCGGGGTTGCTGATCACCGGGTTGATCAACGTGCGCGTACTCACCGGGCAATTCTGGCCGACGCCGCTGTTGTCCGGGTTTGCCTTGATTCTGCTGATCAAGGTTGTGCTGGTGGCAGCGATGCTCGGGTTGGCGTTGTTCAATCGGCTGCGGATCAAGGATTGCGAGCAGCGGGTCGGCACGCTGAAAACCAGCGTGCTGCTGGAATGGTTGCTGGGGATTGGCGCGGTGGCGGCGGTTTCGCTGCTCGGCACCATGCCGCCGATGATCGCCACATAACCCTTGTAGGAGCGAGGCTTGCCCGCGAAGGCAGTGTGTCAGCTGACATTGGTGCTGCCTGACACACCGCTTTCGCGGGCAAGCCTCGCTCCTACAGAGGTTCGGGAGTTTCGGTGTGGCCGGCTGCCGCGGTGTCGATGCTCACCACCACTGACATCCCCGGTCGCAGCCGTTCGCTTTGATCCTGGCCGTCGTCCACAGTGATCCGCACGGGCACACGCTGGGCGATTTTGACGAAGTTGCCGGTGGCGTTGTCGGCCTGCAACAGGCTGAATTCCGAACCGGTCGCCGGTGAAATCCGCTGCACCTTGCCGTGGAATTTTCGATGGTTGAGCGCATCGACGGTGAAGGTCACCGGTTGGCCGACGCGCACTTCATCCATCTGCGTTTCCTTCATGTTGGCGATCACCCACAACTGCTGCGGCACCAGCGCCATCAGTTGCGCGCCGGAGTTGACGAACGCGCCGAGGCGCACGCCAATCTGTCCGAGCTGGCCGTCACGTGGCGCCAGTACGCGGGTGTTCGACAGGTCGATGCGCGCCAGTTGCACCGCCGCATCGGCGCTGGCCACTGCCGCTTCCAGCGAACCGCGATTGACGATCACGGTTTGCAGGTCCTGCCGGGCGATTTCCAGATTGGCTTGCGCTTGCGCGACCGCGGCGATGGTCTGCGCGTTGGCGGCCATGGTCACGTCCAACTCACGTTTGGACACCGAACCGTCATTGATCAATTCCTGATTACGGCGCAGGTCCGCAGCGCTTTTGCGCGCCTGCGCCTGGCTGTCGACCACCGCGGCCTGCCGCAACTTGATGGTCGCTTCGGCACTGTTGCGTTGCTGCACCACGTTGGCCAATGCAGCTTTCTGCACCGCCAGTTGCGCCAGCGATTGATCGAGACGCTGTTTGTAGATCCGGTCATCGAGGCGCACCAGCAAGTCGCCGGCCTTCACATGCTGGAAGTCGGTCACCGGCACTTCATAGACGTAGCCGCTGAGCTGCGGGCCGATGATCGTCACCTGGCCACGGACCAAGGCGTTTTCGGTGGTTTCGACGGCGCTGCTGAACGGCGGCAGTTGCCAGGCGTACAACACGATCAACACGCCAATAATCGCAATCGCCGCGAAGCCCAACGACGAGATGATCCGCACCCGCAGCGAACGCGGTTCGGTGGCCGGCGAGGACGGCGGCGCGACACCTTCCGGGGTGGCGGCGATGGCATTGGTGGTGGTGGTCGTGGTCGACGCCGGTGTGGAGGTGTTAGTCGGTTCGGTCATGAAGAAGTGGCACCGCTGGGTTGAACGGAAGAAGTGGCAGTTTGAGCGGCGGGCGCGACCGCTTGGGTGGTACTCATCAGCCACAGCGCGCGAATGGAAATCCAGATCATCGTCAGCACCGCGATCAGCGCAATCAGCATGAACACATCGTTGTACGCCAGCACATTGGCTTCACGGGTAGCGGCCGTGGCCAGGCTGCGAATGCCCTGCAAATTGCGCAAACTCGGGTCGGCGATCAGCGAGCCAACCGCGTTGCCGCCGCTTTGCACCCGCGCGGCAACACGCGGATCCATCAGGGTCAGGTGTTCGACAATGTTGCTCGAATGAAATTTCTCGCGAACGATCTGAAACGTGCCGAGCAGCGCCGCACCGATCAAGCCGCCGAGGTTCTGGCAGATGCCGAACAGCACCGAAAAACTCACCAGATTGCGTGGGTTGGTCAGCACGTTGCGCGTGCCGAGGACCATGGTCGGACCAAGGAAAAATGTGCCGCCGAACGCCAACAGGAACTGGCTGAAATACATGTTCTCCGGGCGGGTCAGGTTGTTCGAATAACTGTCGATCACCGAGCCGGTCGCCATCAGCGCCAGCGACACGATCAGCGGCATGAACAGGTGTTTGGGATCAATCGTCAGCGCGCTGGTGGCGAGGCCGGCAATGCTGCCGAGCAACATCACCACGTACAGGCTGTGCAGTTGCTGACTGCTCATGTTGAGCATTTGCATGAAACCGACAGCGCCGGTGGATTGCTCGGACAGCACCATGCGAATCAGGATCACCGCCAGCGCCAGACGAATCATCACGCCGCTGCCGAGCCAACGGGTCATCAGCATCGGGTTGCTGCGGTTATGTTCGATGGCCAGGCCGGCGAGGATCAGCACGATTGACGCCGCCGACGCCACGCCGATCCACGGTGCTTCCAGCCACCAGTCGATGCGGCCCAGCGACAGCACCGCGCACAGCAGCGCCACGCCCGAGGCGAGAATGGCGAAGGTCAGGAAGTCGAGTTTTTCGAAAGTTTTGAAGCGGTCGCCCGGCGGCAATTTGAGCAGGAACACGCAGCCCAGCGTCAGCAGCGCCATGCCCAGTTCGAACAGGTACAACCCGCGCCATTCGGCGATTTGCATCAGGTCTTCAGAGAACAATCGCGCCAGCGGCAACGCCAGTTGCGACGTGCCGAGACCGAGCACCAGCGCTTTCATCCGCCACTTCGCCGGGAACGCCTGGACCATGTAATACAACCCCAGCGAACTCAGCGCCGCGCCGACCATGCCGTGGGCCGCGCGCACGGCAATCGCCGAATTGAGGTCGTTGACGAACAAGTGGCCGAAGGTCACCAGCGCATAGAGCACCAGGAATACTTCGGTGAACGCGCGCAAACCGAATTGCTGGCGAAACTTCACCAGCAGCAGGTTCATCGAGACGTTGGTCATGACGTAGGCGGCCGGCAACCAGGCCATTTCGGCGGTGGTCGCGCCCAGCGCACCTTGCAGGTAAGGCAGGTTGGCGATCACCAGCGAGTTGCCGAGGCCACCGGTCAACGCCACCAACAGACCGACCAACGCATACGCCAGCCGCTTGGGCGTGGAGTGCAAGGGCGTCGAGGGGGAACCGGGCAAGCTGGGCCGCTCGTGGGGCTGCCAGTTGCGCGGGGCGTAGTGATCCATTCAAAAGCCTTGTTCGGGGGACCGCGCCAGTTTGCCGGAAAATCACAGTCAATACACACCTGTGGCACAGCGCACTTCTGGCGAGAAGCTTGTGGCAGGGGCTTGTGCCAGGGGCCTGTGTGGCGAGGGGCCTGTGTGGCGAGGGGGCTTGCCCCCGTTGGGTCGCGAAGCGGCCCACTGTGTATACCAAACAAATATCACTGCTTGGTTTTGCGACTGCTGCGCAGCCGAACGGGGGCAAGCCCCCTCGCCACACAAGCCGTGCTCCTGCAGATTGGTTTAGGCCCTCACGTTGTCGTACAACTTCTGATTGACATTCCCGCGAACCCTCGCAAATAATCGCCGCCAATGTTGTACGACGACGTATAACGAACAATAAAAACAACAAAGAAACAAAGGGAACGTCACTGTGAGCAAACTCGTCCGTCATTCCTCTGTCCGCACGCCCCGCCTCACCTTCAAACGCCGCCACACCCTGAGCCTGATCGGTTGCAGCAGCCTGTTCCTGGCCTTGCCGCTGAGCAGCCACGCCGAAGGTTTTGTCGACGATGCCAGCGCCACGCTGAACCTGCGCAACGCCTATTTCAATCGCAACTTCACCAACCCGGCCTACCCGCAGGGCAAGGCTGAAGAGTGGACGCAGAGCTTCATCCTCGACGCCAAATCCGGCTTCACCCAAGGCACGGTCGGCTTCGGCGTCGATGTGCTAGGCCTGTACTCGAAAAAACTCGATGGCGGCAAAGGCACCGGCGGCACGCAGCTGTTGCCGCTGGACAGCGACGGGCGCCCGGCGGACAACTTCGGCCGCACCAACGTCGCGTTCAAAGCCAAAGTCTCGAAGACTGAATTGAAGGTCGGCGAATGGATGCCGCTGTTGCCAATCCTGCGCGCGGATGACGGCCGCTCGCTGCCGCAGACCTTTCGCGGTGGCCAGGTGACTTCCAGCGAAATTGACGGCTTGAAGCTCTACGGCGGCCAGTTCCGCGCCAACAGCCCGCGCAACGATTCGAGCATGGACGACATGTCGATGAACGGTCGAGCGGCGTTCACTTCGGACCGGTTCAACTTCGGTGGCGGCGAATACACCTTCAACGACAAGCGCACTGTGGTCGGCGTCTGGTACTCGGAACTCAGCGATATTTATCAGCAGCAGTATTTCAACCTCAGCCACAGCCAACCTATGGGCGACTGGACGCTGGGCGCCAACCTCGGTTTCTTCACCGGCAAAGAGGACGGCAGCGCATTGGCCGGCGAACTGGATAACAAGACCACTTTCGCCCTGCTCTCGGCCCGCTACGGTGGCAACACGTTTTATGTCGGCCTGCAGAAACTCAGCGGCGACGATGCATGGATGCGCGTCAACGGCACCAGCGGCGGGACGTTGGCCAACGACAGCTACAACTCCAGTTATGACAACGCTAAGGAAAAATCCTGGCAAGTGCGCCACGACTACAACTTCGTCGCCCTCGGCGTGCCCGGCCTGACCTTGATGAACCGCTACATCAGCGGCGATAACGTGCACACCGGCACCATCACCGACGGCAAGGAATGGGGCCGCGAGTCGGAACTGGCCTACACCGTACAGAGCGGCGTATTGAAAAACCTCAACGTCAAATGGCGTAATGCAAGCATCCGCCGCGATTACAGCACCAATGAATTCGACGAAAACCGGATCTTCGTCAGCTATCCGATATCGTTGTTGTGAAACTCGCCTGGCGTTCATAACTCTTGTGGCAAGGGAAGTCGTGGCAAGGAGCTTTTGTGGCGAGGGGGCTCGCCCCCGTCGGGTCGCGAAGCGGCCCCAGTGGTTGTTCAGATTCACCAAGTTGCCTGAGTTTGCGACTGCTTCACCGCCGAACGGGGGCAAGCCCCCTCGCCACTGGAGGAATGCCCAGCTGAGGTTCACTCCATCAATTTCAGCCACCGCCGCGTTGACAAGCACTGGAATCCCTTACGATACTTCGCTCAAGTCATACGACAACTTACAACAATTTCAATGACTCAAATATTCAGGAATCCCCATGCCCACTACCTCTCCTCCCCCTTCGAGCCCCACCCCGTTTAATCGCCTGCTCTTGACCGGCGCCGCCGGTGGCCTCGGCAAAGTCCTGCGCGAAACCCTGCGCCCTTACGCCAAGGTCATTCGCCTGTCGGACATTGTCGAAATCACCCCGGCCAGCGACAGCAGCGAAGAAGTCGTGACCTGCGACCTCGCCGACAAACAAGCCGTGCACCAACTGGTCGAAGGCGTGGACGCGATCCTGCACTTTGGCGGCGTTTCGACCGAGCACGCGTTTGAAGAGATCCTCGGCGCCAACATCTGCGGCGTGTTCCATATCTACGAAGCGGCGCGCCGGCATGGGGTCAAACGCGTGATCTTCGCCAGTTCCAATCACGTTATCGGCTTCTATAAACAGGACGAAGTGATCGACGCACACTCCCCGCGCCGCCCGGACAGCTACTACGGTTTGTCCAAGTCCTACGGCGAAGACGTCGCCAGTTTCTACTTCGATCGCTACGGCATCGAAACCGTCAGCATCCGCATCGGCTCCTCGTTCCCGGAACCGCAAAACCGCCGGATGATGAGCACCTGGCTGAGCTTCGGCGACCTCACGCAATTGCTCGAACGCGCCTTGTACGCGCCGAATGTCGGCCACACCATCGTCTACGGCGTCTCCGACAACAAAAACGTCTGGTGGGATAACCGCCTCGCCGCCGGCCTCGGTTACGTGCCGCAAGACAGCTCCGAAGTGTTCCGCGACAAGGTCGAAGCGCAACCGATGCCAGCGGCCGATGACCCGGCGATGGTTTATCAGGGCGGCGCATTTGTCGCGGCCGGTCCGTTTGGCGATTGAGTCCACGAGCAAAGGAATGAGCTGCCATGCAAGCCGAATTGATTGTCGATGCCCGCAATACGGTCGGTGAAAGCCCGGTGTGGGTGCCTGAAGAAAACGCGCTGTACTGGGTCGATATCCCCGCCGGTGGCCTGCAACGCTGGCATGCCGAAACCGGCCATGTCGATGCGTGGACCACGCCGGAAATGCTCGCCTGCATAGCGCGTTGCAGCGACGGCAGTTGGGTCGCCGGGATGGAAAGCGGGTTCTTCCATCTGCACGCAAACAACGACGGCAGCCTCGACAGCGAGCTGCTCGCACAGGTCGATCACGCGCGCCCGGACATGCGTTTGAACGACGGCCGCTGTGATCGCCAGGGACGTTTCTGGGCCGGCAGCATGGTCTTGAACATGGGCGCCAACGCCGCTGAAGGCACGATGTATCGCTTCAGCCACGGGCAACGCGGGCCGCTCGATCCGCGGCTCAGCGGGTTTATCGTGCCCAACGGTCTGGGTTTCAGCCCGGATGGGCGGACGATGTACCTGTCCGACTCACATCCGCTGGCGCAACAGATCTGGGCGTTTGACTACGACATCGAAAGCGGCACGCCGAGCAATCGTCGATTGTTCGTCGACATGAATCACTTCTGCGGTCGCCCCGACGGCGCGGCGGTGGATGCCGACGGGTGTTACTGGATCTGCGCCAATGACGCCGGGCTGATTCACCGGTTTACTCCGGATGGCCGACTGGATCGCTCACTCGCGGTGCCGGTGAAGAAGCCGACCATGTGTGCGTTTGGCGGCAGTCGTCTGGACACGCTGTTCGTGACCTCGATCCGCCCTGGGGATGATCGGGACGAGCAGTCGTTGGCCGGTGGGGTTTTTGCCCTGGATCCGGGCGTCAAAGGCTTGCACGAGCCGCTGTTTCAGCCCTGAAAAAGTCTTGCATTGAGTGGATACATCATTTGCCAGATCGGCCGGGCCTGCGATTGTTGGAGCGTGGGCAAACGGCCGAATCAGGTTTCAGCCTGCACTATCGAGCGTTGCAGGGTTCAGGCGCGCAGCAGCATGTAAGCCGCGACGACCAGGCAAACACTGGCAAATCCGACCTGCAACGCCCGCGCCGGCACCCGCGCGCAGAGCTTGCGACCGATGAGCATGCCGACAATGCTCGCGACGATGAACGTGACGCCGATGTGGTCGATCCGCACCCCGGCGTGAAACGCGCCGATGACGCCGATGGCTGAGATCAGGCTGATCACCATCAACGATGTAGCGACGATGCCGCGCATTTGTACGTCGGTCAGTTGCTTGAACGCCGGAACGATCAGGAAACCGCCACCGACGCCGAGCAAACCAGAGACTACGCCAGTGACCGCGCCGAGTGCTGCCAGGGTCGCGGTGCATTTGGCGGTCCAGGAAAAACGTCCGGTGTGTTGATCGAGCATGCAGTTCTTTTGGCCCCAGTTAGCGTGACCGTGGTCGTTCGGGCCCGCGTCCTTGCGCTCGCGACGCAACATCCGCCAGGCCACCATGACCATCAGCAGACTGAACAGAACCATCAGGATTTTTTCCGACAACTGATGCGCGAAGTAGATACCCAACGGCGAAAACACCGCGCCGAGCGAAGCGATCAGCAGCGCCGCGCGATAGCGCACCAAACCATGGCGCAAACCGTCGATAGCCCCGACCGCCGCCGCACTGCCCACCGCAAACAAGGCAACCGGCGCCGCTTGCGTCATGCTCCAGCCGAGCCCCAGCACCAACGCCGGCACCGCCAGAATCCCGCCCCCGGCCCCGGTCAAACCAAGGACCAGGCCCATCACCACACCAAAAAAACTCGCCAGCACCATTATTATTCTCTCAACCCAAACGGCCGCCGAAACCAATCACTAAAAACCCAACACCCAACCCGTGGCGAGCGAGCTTGCCCGCGTTAGAGTGCGCAGCGCTCACAGCTTTTCAAAACCCGGCTTCAGCGGCACTGACTCACGCCCAGCTTTTCAACACTGCGCCGCAATACAACCCGGACAAGGTTTTCATCACTTGAATTACTTCGTGGCTGGCCAGGCCATAGAAAATGTATTTACCTTCACGCCGGGTTGCGACCAGGCCTTCGTCGCGCAGGATGCCGAGCTGTTGCGAGAGTGTCGGTTGGCGTACGCCGGTCATGGTTTCCAGTTCGCCAACGTTGCGTTCGCCCTGGGTCAATTGGCAGAGAATCAATAAACGATCCTCATTGGCCAACGCCTTGAGCAGCGCGCACGCTTTGGACGCCGATGCCCGCAGTTGGGCGACTTCGCTTTCGGTCAGACTGGATTGCATTTGCACGATGCCTTGGAGGTCACTTAAGCTGCAGACATTATGTCTAAACATAAAGTGTTGCAACTGATGACCGCTACCACAGCTTTCAGATCACTCCCTTCAGAGGCTAAAGCCAATGCCCGCGCAGATTGAAGCCTTCCTCGACCCCGCCTCCTCGACCTACAGTTACGTGGTCTACGAAGAGGCTGGCGGGCAATGCGCAATCGTTGACCCGGTGCTCGATTACGACCCCGCCGCCGGGCGCAGCACCACGGTTCAGGCCGACCGTTTGATCGCATTCGTGCGCGAAAACCAGCTGCAAGTGCAATGGCTGCTGGAGACCCACGCCCACGCCGATCACCTGTCCGCCGCGCCTTATCTGCGTCGCGAGTTGGGCGGCAAGATTGCGATCGGTCAGTCGATCAGCAAGGTTCAGGACGTGTTCAAAACCCTGTTCAATCTGGAACCGGAATTTCGCATCGACGGTTCTCAGTTCGACCATCTGTTTGCGCCGAACGAGTCGTTTCGCATCGGAAACCTCAAAGCCACCGCGCTGCACGTGCCCGGCCATACGCCGGCAGACATGGCTTATCTGATCGACAGCGACGTGATTCTGGTCGGCGACACGCTGTTCATGCCCGACGTCGGCACCGCGCGTTGCGACTTTCCCGGCGGCGATGCGCGGCAGATGTTTGCCTCGATCCACAAGCTGCTGGCGTTCCCGGCCGGCGTGCGGCTTTTCGTCTGTCACGACTACCCGCCCGAGGGCCGCGCACCGCACTGCGAAACCACAGTGGGTGAGCAGCGCCAGAGCAATATTCACGTGCATGACGGTGTCGATGAAGCGGCGTTTGTCGCGATGCGCACCCAGCGCGATGCCGGGCTGGGCATGCCGAATTTGTTGCTGCCGGCGATTCAGGTAAACGTGCGGGCGGGGAATTTGCCCCCGGCCGATGACAACGGCGTGACCTACCTGAAGATCCCGCTGAATAAACTCTGACGCTCAATCGTTGCAACGCTTTGCGTGGCAACGATCAACCTCAACTGCCAAGGGTCAACCCGTTCGCCGGCAGCGGCAGCGCAGTTTTGTAACGCACCTGCTTCAAGGCAAAACTCGAACGAATATTCGCGACACCGGGGACTTTGGTCAGGAAATCCATCATGAAGCGCTCCAGCGACTGAATCGTCGGCACCAGCACGCGGATCAGATAATCCGGATCGCCCGCCATCAGATAACACTCCATCACTTCCGGGCGATCCGAAATCGCCTCTTCGAAATGCGCCAGCGCTTCTTCGACCTGCTTCTCTAGGCTGACATGAATGAACACATTCACATGCAGCCCGAGCAAATCAGCATCCAGTAGCGTGACCTGCTCGCGTATCAGGCCCAATTCTTCCATTGCCTTGACCCGGTTGAAGCACGGCGTCGGCGACAGGTTGACCGAGCGTGCGAGGTCAGCATTGGTGATGCGGGCGTTTTCCTGAAGGCTGTTGAGAATGCCTATATCGGTACGATCCAATTTGCGCATGAGACAAAACCACCTGTTATTTTTGTTAATGCAGATTTTTTATCCCCAAATGACCGACAACGCAACGAAACAGAGATAAATATTCTCCCGCGCCGAGCCTATGATGTTTGTAGGACAAGATTTCCACTCACCGTGGAATGACCGTCAGCTCACTACAAAAAATTCACAAGATCGAGCGTAGAAGCCATGAACCAAGCGTACGAACCGCTGCGCCTGCACGTTCCCGAACCATCGGGGCGTCCCGGCTGCAAGACCGACTTTTCCTACCTGCGTCTGACCGACGCCGGTACGGTGCGCAAACCCCCAATCGACGTTGAACCGGCGGACACCGCAGACTTGGCCAAAGGCCTGATCCGCGTGCTCGACGATCAGGGCAACGCGCTCGGCCCATGGGGCGAAGGCGTGCCGGCGGAAATCCTCCGCAAAGGCATGCGCGCCATGCTCAAGACGCGAATTTTCGACAACCGCATGGTGGTCGCCCAGCGTCAGAAAAAAATGTCGTTCTACATGCAAAGCCTCGGCGAAGAAGCCATCGGCAGCGCTCAGGCCCTGGCCCTGAACATCGACGACATGTGCTTTCCGACCTATCGTCAGCAAAGCATCCTGATGGCCCGCGAAGTGCCGCTGGTCGACCTGATCTGCCAGCTGCTGTCCAACGAGCGCGATCCGCTCAAGGGCCGTCAGTTGCCGATCATGTATTCGGTTCGTGATCACGGCTTCTTCACCATCTCCGGCAACCTCGCCACACAATTCGTGCAGGGCGTGGGCTGGGGCATGGCTTCGGCGATCAAGGGCGACACCAAAATCGCCTCGGCGTGGATCGGCGACGGCGCCACCGCTGAATCGGACTTCCACACCGCCCTCACCTTCGCCCACGTCTACCGCGCGCCGGTAATCCTCAACGTGGTCAACAACCAGTGGGCGATCTCGACGTTCCAGGCGATTGCCGGTGGTGAAGCCACTACCTTCGCCGGTCGTGGCGTGGGTTGCGGCATCGCTTCGCTGCGCGTCGATGGCAACGATTTTGTCGCGGTATACGCCGCTTCTGCCTGGGCCGCCGAACGCGCCCGGCGCAACCTCGGGCCGACCATGATCGAGTGGGTCACCTACCGCGCCGGTCCACACTCGACTTCCGATGATCCTTCGAAATACCGTCCCGCCGACGACTGGAGCCACTTCCCGTTGGGCGACCCGATCGTGCGCCTCAAGCAGCACCTGGTGAAAATTGGCCAGTGGTCCGAAGAGGAACACACCGCCGTCAGCGCTGAGCTGGAAGCCGAAGTCATCGCCGCGCAGAAAGAAGCCGAGCAGTACGGCACCCTCGCCGGTGGCCAGACGCCTAGCGCCGCGACCATGTTCGAGGACGTCTACAAAGAGATGCCGGAGCACTTGAAGCGCCAGCGTCAAGAGTTGGGGATCTGACATGAACGATCACAACAACCAAATCGAGTTGGAAACCGCCATGACCACAACCACCATGACCATGATCCAGGCCCTGCGCTCGGCCATGGACGTGATGCTTGAGCGCGACGATAACGTCGTGGTATTCGGCCAGGACGTGGGCTATTTCGGCGGCGTGTTCCGTTGCACCGAAGGCCTGCAGAACAAGTACGGCACCTCGCGCGTGTTCGATGCGCCGATTTCCGAAAGCGGCATCGTCGGCGTCGCCGTCGGCATGGGCGCCTACGGTTTGCGCCCGGTGGCCGAGATTCAGTTCGCCGACTACGTCTACCCGGCGTCCGACCAGATCATTTCCGAAGCCGCGCGTCTGCGTTATCGCTCGGCCGGCGAGTTCACCGCACCGATGACCCTGCGCATGCCTTGCGGCGGCGGCATTTATGGCGGCCAGACCCACAGCCAAAGTATCGAGGCGATGTTCACCCAGGTCTGCGGCTTGCGCACGGTGATGCCGTCCAACCCTTACGACGCCAAAGGCTTGCTGATCGCCTCCATCGAAAACGATGACCCGGTGATCTTCCTTGAGCCAAAACGCCTGTACAACGGCCCGTTCGACGGCCACCACGACCGCCCAGTAACGCCGTGGTCAAAACACCCTGCCGCACAAGTGCCGGACGGTTATTACACCGTGCCGCTGGACGTCGCCGCCATTGCCCGCCCGGGCAAGGAAGTGACGATTCTGACTTACGGCACCACGGTTTATGTTTCGCAAGTCGCCGCCGAAGAAAGCGGCGTCGACGCCGAAGTCATCGACCTGCGCAGCCTGTGGCCGCTGGACCTTGAAACCATCGTCAAATCGGTGAAGAAAACCGGCCGTTGCGTGATCGTTCACGAAGCCACGCGCACCTGCGGTTTCGGCGCCGAACTGGTCGCGCTGGTGCAAGAGCATTGCTTCCACTACCTGGAAGCGCCAATCGAACGCGTCACTGGTTGGGACACCCCCTACCCGCACGCGCAAGAGTGGGCGTATTTCCCAGGGCCGTCCCGAGTGGGCGCGGCGTTGAAACGGGTCATGGAGGTCTGAATGGGCACGCACGTTATTAAAATGCCGGACATCGGCGAAGGCATTGCCGAAGTTGAATTGTCGGTATGGCACGTCAAAGTCGGCGACATGGTCGTCGAAGATCAGGTCCTGGCCGACGTCATGACCGACAAAGCGATGGTCGATATTCCATCGCCGGTCCACGGCAAAGTCATTTCGCTGGGCGGCCAGCCGGGCGAAGTGATGGCGGTTGGCAGCATTCTGATCAGCATCGAAGTGGAAGGCGCGGGCAACTATAAAGAGCCGGCGCATAAAGAGTCGCCTCAGCCGATTGCTGCGGCTAAAGAAGCGCCAGTTGCAACGCCGGCTAAAGTCGAACCCGTCGTTGAAAGCAAACCGGCCGCGTCTGCGCGCCCAGCCGCTGTGTGCCAAGGCCCGATGGTCGGCCGTGAAG
>NZ_MKGS01000191.1:0-26769 GCF_002836905.1 Pseudomonas sp. 43NM1
CTACTTTACACGCAAGGAGGGGGGGAATCGGCGGAAAAATTGGGGGTGGAGGGGGGGCGTCCTCCATGACGCGCAGGCAGCTTAGAGAGTGTGCGATTGATTCTCAAGTGCTAATTGGGATTAGTTTGGCCCAATGCCGGCGGGGTTCTCTTGCCAACGGACATTCTTTTGATATGATGCCGGCCATCGAATTAGCAGCACCTACAGTCTTCATTAGCCTGAAGCCAAAGCCAGAATAACTGGCAAAAAAAAGACCCGGCAAAAAGCCGGGTCAAAAACCGTGATTAGCCTGATGAGGAGATAGTCCAGGAGACCGACCTAAGGTCCTCTGGTCCATCGACTGATCTCGCGACCAGCTGCATGCAATAATAATCATTCTCGTTTGCAAGTCAAATCATTTTATCTGCGCGATTGGAAAACTCTTTCCTGTCCTCCGTCAAACCTCGTGTTCTTCAATCTTCCTGATCGCCATCCAGCGAGCGGTCGACCATGGCCTGCGCCATATCAATCATGTGCACCACTGAAAACGCCAACGCGCGATGCGAGCCTTGCAGGTTGTCTGCCGATTCCTGCGCGGTGGCAGCGGCACAGCGCAGCAGGTCCGAGGCGTGCACCAAGGCCTCCTCGCAGCTGACATTGCGATTGACGTCGAAGAAACGCGACTGGATTACCACCTCTGAAACAGCTGGTTTCAAGTAATAATCCAACGCTCGTTGCGCGGCGGCGCAGCCTTTTGGCGAGGTGAATGTGGTGTCGATTTGCTGCTCTGGCGTGTCCTGGCTGGGGATTGTCATGATGCTGGTGAACTCCGTGATAGATTCAGATCCGTGATTCCATCTTAATACGTGCTGTATTTGTGACGAATATTTAAATACTACAACTTGTGTTTTGCGGGTCGGAGAGCCCCACGTATCGTGCCGCACATGGATAAATGGATTGAATTGGTCAAGGCCAAAATGAGTGAACTCAAAATCACTCAAGAGATACTCGCAGAGCGCCTCGGGATGTCCCAGGGCGGCGTCGGCCACTGGCTCAACAAACGTCGCGACCCTGGCGTCGAGAACATGAACCGCGTGTTGAAAGCGCTGGGCATGGACTTTCTCGAAGTAGCGCTGGTGATCCGCGAACGCGTGGAATCGGAAGAGGACGAGATGCCGCTGGCGCTCAAATACAACCCATACTTCCGCTACCCGGTCAGCGACTGGCGGGAGCCGGCGCAATTGCGCGACGGTGAACTGACGGTGTATCGCAAGAACGAGCGCTACGAGCTCACCGACTATCACGCGCAGGGCCCGGCGTTCTGGCTCTCGGTAGTCGGTGACGCGATGACCGCGCCCAGTGGTTTCAGTGTTGCCGAAGGGATGATGATTCTGGTCGACCCGGCCATCGTTCCGGAGCCCGGCAAACTGGTGATCGCGCAGTGGCCGGACACCGACGAGGCGACCTTTCGCAAACTGATGGAAGAGGGCGGCCAGCGTTACCTGGTCCCGCTCAATCCCACCTACCCGAAAGCCTTGTTTACCGAGGATTGCCGAATTATCGGCGTAGTGGTTCAGGCAACCGCAAAATTCTGATCAGATCGGTCCGCGCAAGGTGATGCGCAGGACCGATCTCCATTTCACCCTTCTTCCAGCTCGACCAATGCGCTGCCTTCGCTGACCATCTCGCCTTCCTGGCAATACAACGCCTTGATCACCCCGGCATGTGGCGCACGAATGCTGTGCTCCATTTTCATCGCTTCGAGCACCACCAATTGCGCCCCGGCTTCGACCGTTTGCCCGGCCTCGACCAACACCCGGACAATGCTGCCGTTCATTGGCGCGGTCAGACCGCCCTGATGGCTGTGGCTGGATTCAACCGCTGCGATCGGATCGTAAGCCTCTACCCGACGCAATTCGCCTTGCCATTGCAGATACAAACTGTCGCCGCGGCGGATCGCCCGATGCTGGCGACGCACGCCGTTATCGTCGATCAGCAACTGTTCGCCGCTGATCTGTGCGTTGCTCACCTCGTCCAGAGTCAACGCGCGATCCTGACCTTCGCAACTCAAATGCACGCTGATTTCTTTCGGCAGTCCTGAGCGAAAACCACTGTTGATCGCCCACGGCGAACCCGGATCGTCGCTGCGCGTCAGCGATGGCTGACCTTGCGCGAACGCTTGTGCCGCCGCTTGCCAGAATGGGTCGCTGAGCTCGGCGGGCGCCGGCAGCAATTGCTCCTGATAACGCGGGATAAACCCGGTATCCAGCTCTGCCGCAGCAAACGCCGGATGAGCGATGATCCGCCGCAGGAAGTTGATGTTGGTCCTCAGCCCGCCAATCGCAAACTCATCGAGCATGCTCAACAAGCGCAGGCGCGCCTGTTCACGGTCCTCGCCCCACGCGATCAGTTTGCCGAGCATCGGGTCATAGAACGGCGAAATCTCGTCACCTTCCTCAACCCCGCTGTCCACCCGGCGCCCCGGCCCAGCGGCCGACTCGCGGTACAACTCCAGCCGTCCGGTCGCCGGTAAAAAGTCATTGCCCGGATCTTCGGCGTACAGCCGCACTTCGATGGCATGCCCGATCAGCGGCACTTCAGCCTGGGTCATCGGCAACGCTTCACCGCGCGCCACGCGAATCTGCCACGCCACCAGATCGAGGCCGGTGATTGCTTCGGTCACCGGGTGCTCGACTTGCAGGCGCGTGTTCATTTCCATGAAGAAGAACTCGCCGCGCGAATCCAGCAAGAACTCGACGGTGCCGGCGCCGACGTAACCAATCGCCTGCGCCGAACGCACCGCCGCTTCGCCCATCGCCCGCCGCAATTCCGCGCTCAAGCCTGGCGCCGGTGCTTCTTCGACGACTTTCTGATGGCGGCGCTGGATTGAGCAATCGCGTTCATTCAGGTACAGGCAGTGGCCGTGTTGGTCGGCAAACACCTGAATTTCGACGTGGCGCGGCTTGAGCAGATACTTCTCGACCAACATTCGCGAATCGCCAAATGACGATTTCGCTTCACGTTGCGCCGAGGCCAGGGCTTCGGCCAGTTGGCTGACGTCCTCGACCACTTTCATGCCTTTGCCGCCGCCGCCCGCCGTGGCTTTGAGCAACACCGGATAACCGATGCGCTCGCAGGCGTCGCGGAAGGTGTCGAGGTCCTGAGCTTCGCCGTGATAGCCCGGCACCAGTGGCACGCCGGCCGTTTCCATCAAGGCTTTGGCCGCGGATTTGCTGCCCATGGCGTCGATGGCCGAGGCGGGCGGGCCGAGGAAAATCAGCCCGGCGGCTTCGATGGCGCGGGCAAATTCGGCGTTTTCCGAGAGAAAGCCGTAACCCGGATGAATCGCCTGAGCGCCACTGGCCTTGGCCGCAGAGATCAGTTTATCGATCTGCAAATAGCTCTCGGCAGCCTTGCTGCCGCCGAGGTCGACGCGGATATCCGCCTCGCGGCTGTGCCGGGCGTCGCGGTCGGTGGCGCTGTGCACGGCAACGGTGGTCAGGCCCAGGGCTTTGGCAGTGCGCATCACGCGGCAGGCAATTTCGCCGCGGTTGGCCACCAGCAGGGTGGTGAGAACAGGTGCGCTCATCAACGCGGCTCCTTGGTGGATTCGGCTTGCCAGTTCGGCGGACGTTTTTGCAGAAAGGCGCGCAGACCTTCCTGACCTTCAGGGCTGACCCGAATCCGCGCGATCGCGTTTTCGGTGTAGCGGCGCAGCGCCGGCGTCAGCGCACCGTGGCCGACTTCGCGCAGTAAATCCTTGCTCGTGCGCATTGCCGCCGGGCTGTTGAGCAGCAGGTTGTCGATCCATTGCTCGACCTTCTGGTCCAGTTCGGCGAGCGGATAACTCTCTGCCAGCAAACCGATTTCCCGCGCCCGTTGCCCGCCGAAACGTTCAGCGGTCAGCGCATAACGCCGCGCCGCACGCTCGCCGATGGCTTGTACGACGAACGGGCTGATCACCGCTGGCGCCAAGCCAATGCGCACTTCCGACAGGCAGAACTGCGCGTCATCGGCGCCAATCGCCATGTCGCAGCAACTGATCAAGCCCAGCGCGCCGCCATAGGCCGCGCCTTGCACCACGGCCAGCGTGGGGATTTTCAGTTTGGCGAGGTTGTACATCAGCTCCGCGAGTTCGCGCGCGTCGTCGAGGTTGGTGTGGTAATCGAGCTCGGCCGATTGCTGCATCCAGGCCAGGTCGGCGCCAGCGCTGAAATGCTTGCCGCGTCCGCGAACCAGCAGGAAACGCAGGCTCGCATCGCCGCCAACCTTGTCCAGCGCGAGGATCAGTTCGCGGATCATTTCGGCGTTGAAGGCGTTGTTCTTTTCTTCACGGCTGAGCCACAGGGTGGCGAAACCCCGTGGGTCGGTCAGCAGTTCGAGGGTGTTGAAGTCGCTCATTTTTATCCGTCTCCACAACTCATCTCATTTGTGGGATTGCTTGCGCTGCGATTGCCTTGCAATCGACGGGGGCAAGCCCCCTCGCCACACAAGCCTGCTCCCACAAATCACATCCGGAACACGCCGAAGCGGCTCGGTTCGATTGGCGCGTTCAGCGACGCGGACAAGGCCAGCGCCAGCACGTCGCGGGTCTGCGCCGGGTCAATGACGCCGTCGTCCCACAAGCGCGCGCTGGAATAATACGGATGGCCTTGCTCTTCATATTGGTCGAGGATCGGCTGTTTGATCTGCGCCTCCTGCTCGGCGCTGAACGCCTGGCCACTGCGTTCGGCCTGCTCGCGTTTGACCTGCACCAGCACGCCCGCCGCTTGCTCGGCGCCCATCACGCCGATCCGCGCGTTCGGCCACATCCACAGGAACCGTGGATCGTAGGCGCGGCCGCACATGCCGTAGTTACCGGCGCCGAAGCTGCCGCCGATGATCACGGTGAATTTCGGCACTTTGGCGCAGGCCACGGCGGTCACCAGTTTGGCGCCGTGCTTGGCAATGCCGCCGGCCTCGTATTTCTGCCCGACCATGAACCCGGTGATGTTCTGCAAAAACAGCAGCGGAATTCCGCGCTGGCAGGCCAGTTCAATGAAGTGCGCGCCTTTTTGCGCGGCTTCGGCGAAGAGGATGCCGTTGTTGGCGAGGATCGCGATCGGGTAACCGTGCAGGTGGGAAAAGCCGCAGACCAACGTGGTCCCGAACAGCGCTTTGAATTCGTCGAACACCGAACCGTCGACCAGTCGCGCGATGACTTCGCGCACGTCGAATGGCTGTTTGGCGTCGGCCGAAACCACGCCATACAACTCATCGCTGGCGTACAGCGGTGCAATCGGCGTGCGTTGCTGCAGCTCGCCGAGCTTGCGCCAGTTGAGGTTGGCGACACTGCGGCGGGCGATGGCCAAGGCGTGTTCATCGCTGTCGGCGTAGTGGTCGGCGACCCCGGAAATCTTGCAATGCACATCGGCGCCGCCAAGATCCTCGGCGCTGACCACTTCGCCGGTCGCGGCTTTTACCAGCGGCGGGCCGGCGAGGAAAATCGTCGCTTGCTGGCGCACCATGATCGCTTCGTCGGCCATTGCCGGCACATAAGCGCCGCCAGCGGTGCACGAGCCCATGACCACGGCAATCTGCGGAATGCCCATGGCGCTCATGTTGGCCTGGTTGAAAAAGATCCGGCCGAAGTGCTCGCGGTCCGGGAACACTTCATCCTGACGCGGCAAATTGGCGCCGCCGGAATCCACCAGATAGATGCACGGCAGGCGGTTTTGCTGGGCGATGGTCTGGGCGCGCAGGTGTTTTTTCACGGTCAACGGATAGTACGAGCCACCTTTTACCGTCGCATCGTTGGCGACGATCATGCATTCGACGCCTTCGACGCGGCCGATTCCGGCAATCACGCCCGCCGCCGGAACCTCTTCGCCATACACTTCGTAGGCCGCCAGTTGGCTGATTTCGAGGAACGGCGAACCCGGATCGAGCAGCCGGTTGATGCGCTCACGCGGCAGCAATTTGCCGCGCGAGGTGTGCCGTTCTTGCGCCTTCGGGCCACCACCTTGCTGCACTTGGGCGAGCAGGGTGTGCAGGGCGTCGACCTGTTTGAGCATCGTCGCGCTGTTGGCCGCAAACTCCGCTGAACGCGGGTTGAGCTGGGTATGCAGGATAGCCATGGACAGCTCCGTTAGCGGGTTTCGTTGAACAGTTCGCGACCGATCAGCATGCGACGGATCTCACTGGTGCCGGCGCCGATTTCGTACAGCTTGGCGTCGCGCAACAAACGTCCGGCGGGGAATTCGTTGATGTAGCCGTTGCCGCCGAGAATCTGGATCGCGTCGAGGGCCATTTGCGTGGCGCGTTCGGCGCTGTAGAGGATCACCCCTGCGGCGTCTTTGCGCGTGGTTTCGCCACGTTCGCAGGCTTGCGCGACCGCATACAGGTAGGCGCGGCTGGCGTTGAGTTGGGTGTACATGTCGGCGACTTTGCCCTGGATCAGCTGGAATTCGCCGATGCTTTGGCCGAACTGTTTGCGGTCGTGGATGTACGGCACGATCAGGTCCATGCATGCCTGCATGATCCCGGTCGGGCCGCCGGAGAGCACGACGCGCTCGTAATCGAGGCCGCTCATCAGCACTTTCACGCCGCCATTGAGCACGCCGAGGATGTTTTCTTCCGGCACTTCGACGTCGTCGAAAAACAGTTCGCAAGTGTTCGAACCACGCATGCCGAGCTTGTCGAATTTGTTGCTGCGGCTGAAGCCCGGCGAATCGCGTTCGACGATGAAAGCAGTGATGCCGTGCGGGCCTTTTTCCAGGTCAGTCTTGGCGTAGATCACGTAGGTGTTGGCGTCGGGGCCGTTGGTGATCCAGGTTTTGCTGCCGTTGAGCACGTATTTATCGCCGCGTTTGTCGGCGCGCAGCTTCATCGAAACCACATCGGAACCGGCGTTCGGCTCGCTCATGGCGAGGGCGCCGACGTGTTCGCCGCTGATCAGCTTGGGCAGGTATTTGGTTTTCTGCTCGTGGTTACCATTGCGGTTGATCTGATTGACGCAGAGGTTGGAATGCGCGCCGTAGGACAGCGCCACCGAGGCCGAACCCCGGCTGATTTCTTCCATGATCACCACGTGCGCCAGGTAACCCAGGCCAGCGCCGCCGTACTCTTCCGGGACGGTGACGCCGAGCAGGCCCATGTCCCCGAATTTACGCCACAGGTCAGCGGGAAACAGGTTGTCGATGTCGATCTGCGCCGCACGCGGAGCGATCTCCTTGGCAACGAAGGACTGAACCTGATCGCGCAGCATGTCGATGGTTTCACCGAGGGCGAAGTTCAGGGATGGGTAGCTCATGGGTCACCTTTTGGCTTTTTTGTCGGTTGGGGAGGGCAGTGAATCGGCTCTCACCTTTACGTTAACGTAAGCCTGCGGCAGATGACTGTCAATCATCCTTTACGTTAACGTCAACTTGAGCGAGAGTAGGGCCGTTCAAGATTGAAAAGCGGACCATCCCTGTGGGATCTGTGGCGAGGGGGCTTGCCCCCGTTTGAGTGCGTGGCACTCACAAAATCTTTGGTGCATCGGAAATTTTGGGGCTGCTTCGCATCCCAACGGGGGCAAGCCCCCTCGCCACAAATGCAGTCCCGCAAGTGACCGTCGGCAACCCATCAATAAAGACAATAGGGGTCGTCATGGATCAACCCAGAGCAAACCCGCAGCGCAGCGTCATTCCCAGCACGGCCCGCAGCTACACGCGTGGTTCTCAGGAAAAAGCCTTGCTGGCGATGACCATCGGCGAGGCCTTCGACAACACCGTCGGGCAGTTCCCGGACGGAGAAGCGCTGGTCGTGCGGCATCAACAGTTGCGCTACACCTGGCAGCAATTGGCCGATACCGTCGACCTGCACGCGAGGGCGCTGCTGGCGCTGGGCCTGCAGGCCGGCGACCGCCTCGGGATCTGGGCGCCGAATTGCGCGCAATGGTGCATCAGCCAGTTCGCCAGCGCGAAGCTCGGGGTGATCCTGGTCAACATCAACCCGGCCTACCGCAGTTCCGAACTCGAATACGTGTTGAAACAATCCGGCTGCCAATGGCTGGTCTGCGCCGGGGCGTTCAAGACCTCCGACTATCACGCGATGTTGCAAGGCCTGGTGCCCGAATTGGCGGAGCAATCCATCGGTCAATTGCACAGCGAACGCCTGCCGGAGTTGCGCGGCGTCATCAGCCTCGACGCTCGCCCGCCCTTGGGTTTTCTGCCGTGGACGCAACTGGCCGATCTCGCCGCCAGCGTCACTGCCGAACATCTCGATGAGCGCCAGAGGAGTCTGCATTTCGATCAACCGGTGAATATCCAGTACACCTCCGGCACCACCGGTTTCCCCAAAGGCGCGACCCTCAGTCACTACAACATTCTCAATAACGGTTACATGGTCGGCGAAAGCCTGGGCCTGACTGCTGCTGATCGGCTGGTCATTCCGGTGCCGCTCTATCACTGCTTCGGCATGGTCATGGGCAATCTCGGCTGCATCACCCACGGCAGCACAATGATTTACCCCAGCGATGCCTTTGATCCTTTATTGACCCTGAGCACCG
The DNA here is from genome assembly GCF_002836905.1 of Pseudomonas sp. 43NM1. Classification (NCBI taxonomy): domain Bacteria; kingdom Pseudomonadati; phylum Pseudomonadota; class Gammaproteobacteria; order Pseudomonadales; family Pseudomonadaceae; genus Pseudomonas; species Pseudomonas sp. 43NM1. The sequence goes on from NZ_MKGS01000191.1 coordinate 8,510, forward strand.
TGGCCGAAGAAAAAGCCACCGCGCTGTACGGCGTGCCGACCATGTTCATCGCCATGCTCGATCAGCCGCAACGCAGCGAATTCGACCTGTCGACCCTGCGCACCGGGATCATGGCCGGGGCGACGTGCCCGATTGAAGTGATGCGCCGGGTCATCAAGGAAATGCACATGAGCGAAGTGCAGATTGCCTACGGCATGACGGAAACCAGTCCGGTGTCACTACAGACCGGTCCTGCCGACGAACTGGAATTGCGCGTGACCACGGTCGGCCGTACTCAGCCGCAACTGGAAAACAAGATCATCGACGAGGCCGGCAACCTGGTGCCGCGCGGCACCATCGGCGAGCTGTGCACGCGCGGTTACAGCGTGATGCTCGGTTACTGGAACAATCCGCACGGCACGGCGGAAGCCATCGATGAGGCCGGCTGGATGCACACTGGCGATCTGGCGAGCATGAATGACGAGGGTTACGTGTGCATCGCCGGACGCAACAAAGACATGATCATCCGTGGCGGGGAAAACGTTTATCCGCGGGAGCTGGAGGAGTTTTTCTTCACGCATCCGGCGGTGGCGGACGTGCAGGTGATCGGCATTCCGTGTTCGCGTTACGGCGAGGAGATTGTCGCGTGGGTCAAGTTTCATCCCGGCCACAGCGCTACCGATGAAGAGTTGAAAACCTGGTGCAAGTCACGCATCGCGCACTTCAAGACGCCGCGCTACTTCAAGTTCGTCGAGGAATTCCCGATGACAGTGACCGGCAAGATCCAGAAATTCCGCATGCGCGAGATCAGTATCGAGGAGCTCAAAGCGATACCGTAGGAGCAAGGCTTGCCCGCGATGGCGGCCTGTCATCCAGCATTGATGTTGGCCGGGCTGACGCCATCGCGAGCAAGCTTAGCTCCCACAGGGTTGGGTTAGGTGTTTTGGCAAGAGCCTGCAACTTGCTGGAGATCCTGTAGGAGCAAGGCTTGCCCGCGATGGCGGCCTGTCATCCAGCATTGATGGTGGCCGGGCTGACGCCATCGCGAGCAAGCTCGGCTCCCACAGGTTTTCTGTGGGATCGTGGCGTTGCCTTCGCGGGCAAGCCTCGCTCCTACAGAAGCAGGTGTCGTCGGTGAATCGCAGAAAGCACAAAGGGGAGCCGAGGCTCCCCTTTAATTTGTCGTTGCGCGTGCTCTTTTTTTATTATTGAGGGTCGGTCTGTTGTTGTTTTTAGCAACCGTGGCCCTTTACCGCTTTTCTTGTCGATCCCCATCCGGGATCAAGAGCAAACGTATTTTTTTGAGCGCTGATCTGCTTTTTCGCCGAGCGATCCAACCAGTTCGGGAGCTACCTGAAGGTAGTTTTATTGTTCTCTGCCCGGTTGCGGGTTACTCCGAAAAGCACCCTGAAAAGCACATCCTCTCCAAAAAAATCTGTTAGCTGCGTCTCTGCCGTGTTGTTCTTGTTATGTCAGAGTCGTTTCGTCTTATTTTTATTGGTTTGCTGCTTTTTATTCTTGTTATGCCATAGAGATAGCAGAAGCCGTGCCAACTTTAAAAATACCTTTAAAATCAACGTCTTGTGATTTATCAGGATTTTGCACTGCGTTCAAAGCTGACAATTTGTTTCCGTGTTACTCGTTTATCCCCGCACAAACGCGGTTGCGGTAACACCCGGACTCATTTGCGCGTTTACTGCGCGCTACGCGCCTTGGCCACGCGTGAACCGGTGGGGCGTCCGAGCACGCTGGAAATCTGTTGGCCCGCCAGAATCAGGGCGTCCAAGTCGATTCCTGTGTCGATGCCGAGGCCGTTGAGCAGGTACACAACGTCCTCGGTCGCAACGTTACCGCTCGCGCCTTTGGCATACGGGCAGCCGCCGAGGCCGGCGATAGAGCTGTCGAACACCGCAATGCCTTCCAGCAGGCTCGCGTAGATATTGGCCATGGCCTGGCCATAAGTGTCGTGAAAATGCCCGGCCAGTTTGTCTCGCGGCACCTCGGCTGAAACCACCTCGAACATTTTCCGCGTTGCCCCCGCGGTGCCGGTGCCGATGGTGTCGCCCAGCGAAACCTCGTAGCAGCCCATCGCGTAGAGCTCGCGGGCGACCATCGCGACCTGTTCCGGCGCGACCGCGCCTTCATATGGGCAGCCCAACACGCAGGAAACGTAACCGCGCACGCTGACGCCGTGTTGCTTGGCCGCTTGCATGATCGGCACGAACCGCGCGAGGCTTTCGCTGATCGAGCAATTGATATTGCGCTGCGAGAACGCCTCGGAAGCCGCGGCGAACACCGCGACTTCCTTGACCCCGGCGGCGATCGCGTCTTCAAACCCGCGCAGGTTCGGGGCCAGGGCGCCGTAGGTTACGCCGGGCTTGCGCTGGATCTGCGCGAAGACATCGGCGGAACCGGCCATTTGCGGCACCCATTTCGGCGAGACGAAACTGCCGACTTCTATATAGCCGAGACCGGCGGCGCTCAAGGCATCGACCAGCCGCACCTTGTCCGCGACGCTGATGGGCTGAGCTTCGTTTTGCAGACCGTCGCGAGGGCCGACTTCGACCAGGCGTACGTGGGTGGGGAGGGACATGGCGATGGACCTTTTAATGGTTCAGATAACCCTTGTAGGAGCAAAGCTTGCTCGCGATAGCGGTAGGTCATGCAACATCGATGTCGACTGACCTGACGCTATCGCGAGCAAGCTTTACTTCTACAGGGGATTTGCAGTGTTTATTGAATCGGTTGCTGGCTCTTGATCGTCTGTTCCAGCGCCTGGGTGCAGCGCTCTTGCGCGGTGTCGAGTTCGAGTTTCATCTGTTCGATGTCGAGCATCTGCTGCTCAAGCTGTTCGCGGCGTTCGGCGATTTTGCTGAGCATGGTTTGCAACTGTTTCTGATTGCCGCCGGTGGGGTCGTAGAGTTCGATCAACTCACGGCATTCGGCCAGAGAAAAACCGATGCGCTTGCCGCGCAAAATCAGCTTCAGGCTGACCTTGTCACGCGGCGAATAAATCCGCTCCTGGCCCCGGCGCTCGGGGCGGAGCAGGCCTTGCTCTTCATAAAAACGAATCGCCCGGGTGGTGATGTCGAGCTCGCGGGCGAGATCGGAAATGCTGTAAGTCTGGCTGCTCATGGGCGCGCTCGAAGAAAGTCATGGCGCTAAGCTAATGGCAGGTTGACGTTTACGTCAAGCAGCTTGGATCTTCCGGGTTCTTGCGGGCCTCATCGCGAGCAAGCTCGCTCCCACCCTGGACCGAGGTGAACGCAAATCCAAGGTGGGAGCGAGCGTGCTCGCGAAAAACGATAACGCGGTCATACGTCCTACGCCTTATCGAGCTTTTTCTCATGCGCCGTCACCTGCTGGCACAACTCAATCATCTGCTCGCGCATCCAGCGGTTGGCCGGGTCCTGATCGGTGCTTTCGTGCCAGTACAAATGGGTTTCCACCGGCGGCACATCGTTGACCGGCAGATTGAACGCCTGCAACTCATGCCGCCGGGCAAAGCGCTCCGGCACCGTCATGACCATATCGGTCTGCTGCAACACCTGTGACGCCATCAAATAATGCTGGGAACGCAGGGCGATCTTGCGCTGAATGCCCATTTTCCCCAGTGCCAGATCGACATGCCCGAGCCCGTTGCGACGGCTGGAAATGTGGATGTGGGTCAGTGACAGGTAATCGTCGAGGCTGAATTTTTCTTTGCCGGCCATGGGGTGACCCTTGCGCATCGCACACACGTAACGGTCTTCCATCAGTTTGACGTGGCGCACTTGCGGGTCAGTATTGAGCGGCGCATCCACGGCGAAGTCGAGGCGACCGGCCGCCAGTTCCTTGGTGGTTTCGCGGCGTTTCGACAGGAAGCTTTCGATGATCACTGTCGGCGCCAGGCGTCGCAGGCGCTGAAACAGCGGCGGCAGAATCACTGCTTCGGTGAGGTCGGTCATGCTGATGCGGTAGGTCTTCACCGCCTGTAACGGGTTGAAAATGCGGCTTTCCTGCACCGACACGCGCAGCAGCGAGAGGGCGTTGCGCACCGGACCGATGATGTTTTGCGCCATCGGCGTCGGCACCATGCCTTGCGCGGTACGCACGAATAACGGGTCGTTGAAGGTTTCGCGCAATCGCGCCAGGGCGTTGGAAACCGCAGGCTGGGTAATGCCGACAATTTGCCCGGCGCGCGTCAGGTTGGCTTCGGTGTAGATCGCGTCGAAGACGATAAAGAGATTGAGGTCGACCTTGCTCAGATTCATTGCGCGCTCTCTTGTTTTTCTGGCGTGTTGTCAGGGCTGGCAGTCAGGGCGATTTTGCCCTTGATAATTGGCCGATCATATATCGGTGATGAATGTTTATACACGCCGAGAATAGGCTAGGTAAATTATCAACGCTGTTCTAGCATCGATTGCATGCCCCAAACAACCTCCCTGAAAGAGAAGGTAGCTGCCCATGGATTTCGCTTATTCGCCCAAGGTGCAAGAACTGCGTGAGCGCGTGACCGCGTTCATGGACACCTACGTTTATCCCGCTGAAGCCGTGTTCGAGCGCCAGGTCGCCGAGGGCGATCGCTGGCAGCCGACGGCAATCATGGAAGAGCTGAAACTCAAGGCCAAGTCCGAAGGCTTGTGGAATTTGTTTCTGCCTGAGTCCGAACTCGGCGCCGGCCTGACCAACCTCGAATACGCGCCGCTCGCCGAAATCATGGGCCGCTCGCTGCTCGGCCCGGAGCCGTTCAACTGCTCGGCGCCAGACACCGGCAACATGGAAGTGCTGGTGCGTTACGCCAACGAAGAACAAAAACAGCGTTACCTCGAACCCTTGCTGCGCGGCGAAATCCGCTCGGCGTTCGCCATGACCGAGCCTGACGTGGCTTCTTCGGACGCCACCAACATGGCCGCCCGCGCTGTGCGTGATGGCGACGAATGGGTGATCAACGGGAAAAAATGGTGGACCTCCGGCGCGTGCGATCCGCGCTGCAAGATCCTTATTTTCATGGGCCTGAGCGATCCCGACGCGCCGCGTCATGCGCAGCACTCGATGATTCTGGTGCCGGTGGACACACCGGGGGTGAAAATCGTCCGGCCATTGCCGGTGTTCGGTTATGACGACGCGCCGCACGGTCACGCCGAAGTGCTGTTTGAAAATGTCCGGGTGCCGTACGAAAACGTCCTGTTGGGCGAAGGACGGGGCTTCGAAATTGCTCAGGGTCGCCTCGGCCCAGGGCGCATTCACCACTGCATGCGTTCAATCGGCATGGCTGAACGCGCGCTGGAATTGATGTGCAAACGCGCGGTGAGCCGTACTGCATTCGGTAAACCGTTGGCACGGCTGGGCGGGAACATCGACAAGATTGCCGACTCGCGGATGGAAATCGACATGGCGCGGCTGCTGACGTTGAAAGCCGCGTACATGATGGACACGGTGGGTAACAAGATCGCCAAAAGCGAGATCGCGCAGATCAAAGTGGTCGCACCGAATGTTGCCTTGCGGGTGATCGACCGGGCGATTCAGATTCATGGCGGCGCCGGGGTTTCCAATGATTTCCCGCTGGCCTACATGTACGCCATGCAGCGCACCCTGCGCCTGGCCGACGGCCCGGACGAAGTGCACCGCGCGGCGATCGGCAAATTCGAAATCGGCAAATACGTGCCGAAAGAAATGATGCGCAGCGGGCAGTAAAAGCGCATTGGCAGCCATCGCGAGCAAGCTCGCTCCCACAGTTGGAATGCATTCCCCTTTGAGAGCGAGCTTGTTCCTACATTTGGACTGCATTCCCCTGTGGGAGCGAGCTTGCTCGCGATGACGTCGGAAGCCTCGACGCAGTAACCTCCAGAATCAATACACCCAAACCTCAACCCGCCGATTTTTGATCCTGCCTTCATCCGCGCTGTTTGCCGCCACCGGCATCTCGGCGCCAAAACCGCGAATTTCGCGGAACACCACGCCGTTTTTCGCCAACTCCCGGCGTACCGCCATCGCCCGCAACTTCGACAGCAGATCAGCGCGCGCCGGATCGCTTTTGGCGTCGCCAAATCCCACCAGCGTCACCTCGCGATTGCGCTTGCCGTGCTGCTTTATATAGGCGAGTACCCGCGACAGGTCTTGCCGCGCCTTGTTATCCAGCGTCGCACTGCCTTCCTCAAAGCGAAAATTCACGGTCAAACGCTGCGCATGTCGACTTAACGCCTGATAACCCTCAGGCATCAGCGCGTTCGGCGTCACCGCCATCGCCTGCACGGTTTGCGCGATAAAACCGTTGGTCGCGACAATCGCCTGGCCCTGGCTGCTTTGCGCAAACGCCACCAACGCCTCGGCCCAGGGATTTTTGCCATTCGGCGGCAGATAAAAAAACAACCGCCGGGACAGCGGATAGTCCTCGGTCGCGATCAAACTGTTCAGCGGCAACATGGCTTGCGACTGACCATCGGCAATCGCCACGGCTTTGGCCTGACGCACATAAGGCAGGCCGATAAAACCGATGCCTTGCCGATCGAGGCTGACCGCGTCGGATAATTGTTCGCTGGACTCGAAACGTTGCGCCGTTTTGCTCAGCGTTTTCCCTCGGCCGCTGAGGACAATTTCCTTGAAGGTGTCGTACGTGCCCGACTGATCATCCCGCGCGTACAGATGAATTTTCCCACCGACGCCGCCGATGTCTTCCCACGTCTGGGCCTCGCCACTGAAGATCCGCGCGAGTTGTTCGGTGCTGAGCTGATTCAACGGGTTTTGCGGGTGCAGGATGATTGCCAATCCATCGATGGCAATCACTTGCTCGGCACCGGGGCTTTTCAGGTCGCCGAGGGATTTGAGCTGCGCCAATTCGTTGTCCTTGATCGGGCGCGATGAGGCCGCGAGGTCGGCCGAGGCGTTTTTCAAAGAAGTGAAACCAGTGCTCGAGCCGTGCGCCGCGACTTCGACGACTACTCGCCGACCGTCCGACGTTTGCCCGATCACCCGTTGTTCGTTGGTTGTGTCCGAGGTTTCGCGATGGACTTTGAGCAGGCCTTGTTCGCGTAGCAAGCCTTCGACCAGCGCCGGGCCGAGCGCCGCGCCGATGGTGTTGGAGCCCTGAATGCGCAGCGCCGGGCCGTTTTCGGCGATCGGCAAGACATCGGCCGCCGCCGTAAATGGCAGGCCGGCGCAGAGCAGCATCAGGAACAACACGCGCAGGGTCATGCCGGCACCTTATAGAGGACAAGGAAAGTGCCGGGAGAATAAGTCAGTAAGATTTCAGCCAGATGACAGAGAACCCTGTGGGAGCGAGCTTGCTCGCGATGACGTCAGCAGCTTCAACATAGATGTTGAATGCAAGACCGTCATCGCGAGCAAGCTCGCTCCCAGAAGGGATTTGCGTGAATTCGTGCGGGATCAGCTCAATTCAAGCCAGATCGGCGCATGGTCCGAGGGTTTTTCCATTGCGCGCAAATCGTAATCGACGCCTGCATCCTTCACGCGCGGCAACAAACCGTGCGAGGCCATGATCACGTCGATCCGCAGTCCACGCTTCGGCTCGTCTTCAAAACCACGGCTGCGGTAGTCGAACCAGCTGAAACGGTCGGCGACGTCCGGGTTCAAGTGACGGAAGCTGTCCACCAGGCCCCAGTTTTTCAGGCGGGCCATCCACTCGCGCTCTTCCGGCAGGAAGCTGCATTTTCCGGTTTTCAGCCAGCGCTTCATGTTGTCGGCGCCGATGCCGATGTCGCAGTCTTCCGGGGAAATATTCACGTCGCCCATCACCACAACCGGCTGATCATTGCTGAACTGGCTTTCCAGCAGGTGCTGCAAATCGTTGTAGAAACGCTGCTTGGCGGGGAATTTGGTTGGGTGGTCGCGGCTTTCGCCCTGCGGGAAATAGCCGTTCATGATCGTCACTGGCAGGCCATTCGCGTCTTCGAACGTGCCCCAGATAAAGCGCCGCTGCGCGTCTTCTTCATCGGTGACGAAACCTTTGTGCAGGGCAATCGGCTCCTTGCGCGAGAGCAGGGCGACGCCGTAATGGCCTTTTTGCCCGTGGAAATACACGTGGTAGCCAAGGGCCTGGACCTCTGCCAACGGGAACTGGTCGTCGTGGACCTTGGTTTCCTGCAGGCCGATGACGTCCGGTTGATGCTTTTCAATCAGCGCCGCCAGCTGATGCGGGCGAGCACGCAGCCCGTTGATGTTGAAGGAGACGATCTTCATGGTCGGCAGTCCTGGGAAAAAGGGCGATGCTAGCTGACATGTAGGAATGGGGCCAGTGTCGGGGTAGGGGGATTCGCCTTTTGCCGCAGAAGATCTGTTGGCAGAACTGGCCCCTTCGCGAGCAATCTCGCACCCTCAGGATTATCGGCTATACCATGTGGGAGCGAGCCTGCTCGCGATGGCGTCATCAGCGCTGACGCTGATTCGGATCAGCACGGAACTGTGCCAGCGCTGTAGGCTCGTAACCAGAAGAGTGCCGTCGTTTGAACGGCGCCCCGGGGAGAAATACCGATATGCCTGAAACCTCGACTGCCATTGCCGATATTCACATGCTCGACAGCGGCTATTCCCGCGAAGCGCGCTCCTTGCTGTACCAGGCTTACCGCCACGAACCGACTTTCGGTTATCTGTTCGAAGCCGAGCGCCCCGGCTATGAACAGCGGGTCCGCGCCACTGTGCGTGAACTGGTCAAGCAACATTTCCTGCAGGACTTGCCGGCCATCGGCCTGTTGGTCAACGACCGTTTGATCGGGATTGCCCTGATCGCGCCGCCGCAACGGCGCCTGGGCATCACCGAAAGTTGGGCCTGGCGCCTGCGCATGGTACTCAGCACCGGTTTCCGCTGCACTCGACGTTACCTCGAATACCACGATGCGGTGACCGCCTGCGTGCCGACCGATTCGGTCCACGTGTTGCCGTTGCTGGGGATTCATCCGCAGTTCCAGGGCCAACATTTTGGTGAGCAACTGTTACAAGCGGTGCACAACTGGTGTGCGGTCGATGAACACTCTCAGGGTGTAGTCCTCGACACCGGAAACCCTCGTTATCTCGAGTTCTACAAGCGACAGGGTTATGAGGAAATCGGCGAAGTGGCCGTAGGACCGATCCGCGAGCACGTGTTTTTTCACGCCAATCCGCAGGTCTTGCAAACAGCAACGGCATAGAGGTCGAACTTTACCGGCACAGCAGGCTCTATCACGCTCCCAAGCTCGTGATAGCATCCGCGCCTATGAAGTTTCCAGGAAGATTTACCAGTGGCGTGCTCATGCTGTTATCCAGCTGCACGGCGCTGGCGCAAAGTGAATTGGCTGTGCGGATCAAACCGTCCAACGATGAACTGAAAGCCAATATAGAGGGCTATATCGGCAGCCTCGGCGATCGTGACGAGGAAGCGTTGCTGCGCTTCAGTCGGGGTGCCGAGGAACAGGCGTGCAAGGCCGCCCAGGCCTTGGGTTATTACCAGCCGCAGATCGACAGCGAAGTGAAGGGCGGCAAGAACCCGCGCCTGACCCTGAATATCGACCCCGGCGAACCGATTCATTTGCGCAACGTCACGGTGCGCATCGACGGCGCGGCCGGCGCGCTGAAGTCCTTTCGCAAACCGCCACCGGAACTGCTCAAGCCCGGTGCGGTGCTCAATCACGGCCATTACGAAGACGCCAAGCGGCTGATCCAGAATCAGGCTTCGCGCTTCGGTTTCTTCAGTGGCCGCTTTACCAGCCAAAAACTGCTGGTCGACCCGCGCGCCGGGGTTGCCGATGTCGAACTGATCTACGACAGCGGCCCGCGTTACGCGTTGGGCAAAGTGACGTTTGAAGGCGACACGCCGTTTGACGAAGACCTGCTGCAACGCATGGTGCCGTTCAAGGAAGGTGCGCCTTACGATTCCGAACTGATCGCCGAGCTCAATCAGGCGCTGCAATCGAGCGGCTATTTCGAAGGCGTGCGCGTCGATGCGGCACCTACCGCGTCCAAGGACGACGTGATTCCGGTTGCGGTCAAACTCGACACGCGCAAGCCGCGCACCATGGGCCTCGGTCTTGGTTATTCGACCGACGTCGGCCCGCGCATCAAAGCCAACTGGACGCGCCACTGGGTCAATCCGCAAGGCCACAGTTATGGCTGGGAAGCCGAGCTGTCGGCGCCACGGCAGAACGTCGGGGTGTTTTACGACATTCCACTGGACCCGCCACTGACCGACAAATTGCGCTGGGCCGCCGGTTATCAATATGAAGAAATCGCCGACACCGATTCCCTGAGCAAGCTGCTGACCCTCGGGCCCGAGTGGCACAGCAAGCTGCCGAGCGGCTGGCAGCGAGTGATTTCGCTGAAGTGGCAACGCGAGGAATACACCCTCGGCGATGACTCGGGCCTGAGCACCTTGCTGATGCCCGGCGTCAGTTATTCGTACCTGAAAAGCGACAACCGCATCGATCCGCACAACGGTTATCGCCTGACCTTCGAAACCAAAGTCGCCAAGGAAGGGCTCGGTTCGGACACCAATCTGTTGTACGGCACCGCGCTGGTCAAAGGCTTGACCACGGTGTTCGACAAACACCGTTTGCTCGGTCGGGTGCAGGTCGGCGGCAGCGCCACCAACGGTTACAAATCCGTACCGCCGTCGCTGCGCTTCTTCGCCGGTGGCGATCAGAGTGTGCGCGGTTACGACTACCAGAGCCTGTCCCCGGAAAACTCCGACGGCGACCGCATCGGTGGCCGCTACATGATCGCCGGCAGCGTCGAGTATCAGTATTCGGTTGCCGAGAAATGGCGCGTCGCGACGTTCGTCGATCAGGGCAACTCCTTTAATACACTCGAACTGCCGAACCTCAAGACCGGCGTCGGTATAGGCGTGCGCTGGGTGTCACCGGTGGGGCCGATTCGCCTCGACCTCGCCCATGCGCTGGACGACGACGGCGGCATTCGCTTGCACTTTTCCATGGGGCCTGAGCTGTGAAGCGTGGTTTGAAAATATCCCTGGCGGTGATTGCTTCGCTGCTATTGCTGAGCGTGCTGGCCGTGGCCATTGTGCTCGGCACCGCCACGGGCAGCCGCTGGGCGCTCGGCTGGGTGCCGGGTTTGAGCGTGGACAATTTCCAGGGTCGATTGGCCGGGCAGTGGAGCGCCGATCATCTGCTGTGGCAGCAAGACACTAGCCGAGTCGAGCTGAGCAAAGTGATTTTCGCCTGGTCGCCGTTGTGCCTGACGCGCATGACCTTGTGCATCGACCAGTTGCAGGCCGATCAAGTCAGCCTGCAATTGCCGCCGGGCGCCGATGAAGAAAGCAGCGGCCCGATCAGCCTGCCGGATCTGGATTTGCCGCTGGCCATCGAGCTGGGCGACGTCAAGGTCGGCAGCCTGCTGTTCAATGGCAGCGAGGAACTCAAGGGTTTGCAACTGGCCGCGCACTGGACGACTCAGGGTTTGCAGATCGACTCGGTGCAATTGCAGCGCGACGACCTCAGCCTGAACCTGTCCGGGCTGCTCAAACCCAGCGGCAACTGGCCGCTGACCGCCGCCGGCAAGCTGACAATGGCCACGCCCGCGCCGTGGACGCTCGACCTCAAGGTTGACGGCGACTTGCTGAAAACCCTCAACTTGAAGGCCGACAGCAGCGGTTACCTCAATGGACAACTGACCGGCGAGTTGCAACCGCTGGTGGAAAACCTGCCGGCCAAGGTGCGCATCACCGCTGACGGCTTCAAACCCGCCGCTGATCTGCCCGACACGCTGCAACTCAATCAGCTGGAATTGACCGGTGTTGGCGACCTGAAAAACGGTTATCAATTGCTCGGCAAAGCCACGTTGCCGGCCGAAAAAGGCCCGGTGGCGCTGTTGTTGCAGGGCAAGGTCGACGCTAATGGCGCGCAGATCGCCGGCCTCGACCTCACGGCCAACGACAAGCAAAGTCTGAAACTCACCGGCAACCTCGACTGGAGCAAAGGCCTCACGGCTCAGGCGAAAATCGACTGGCTGGACTTCCCGTGGCATCGCCTCTATCCGCTGATCGACGAGCCGCAAGTGGCGCTACGCAGCTTTAATGGCGAAGTTTCCTACACCGATGGCAAATACCTCGGCAACTTCAAAGCCGCGCTGGATGGCCCGGCCGGGGCGTTCAGCCTGACCAGCCCATTCGCCGGCGACCTGACAAAAATCTATCTGCAGCAGCTGTCCCTTGAAGCCGGGCAGGGCAAGGCTCAAGGTCACCTGAACCTGCAATTCGCCGACGGCATTGCCTGGGACACTGCGCTGGATTTGTCGGCGCTCAACCCTGCGTACTGGATGGCGGAGTTACCGGGCACGCTGGCCGGGCCGTTGCGCAGTAAGGGCGAGATGAAAAACCAGCAGCTCAGCCTCAGCGCCGACCTCGATCTGAAAGGCAAACTGCGCGGGCAACCGGCGGTGATTCAAGCCAAGGCTGACGGCGCTGGCGAGCAGTGGAATTTGAACGCGCTGCAGATTCGCCTCGGCGACAACAGCATCAACGGCAAGGGCAGCCTGCAGCAAAAACTTGCCGGGCAGATCGACATCAAGATGCCGCGCCTCGCCCAGCTCTGGCCGCAGCTGCGCGGTCAGCTCAACGGCAGAGTCGATGTCGCTGGCACGCTCAAAGCGCCGCAGGGCAAGCTTGGCTTGCAAGGTTCGCAATTGGCATTTGCCGACAATCGCCTGCAAAGCCTCAATCTCGACGCCACGCTGGACAGCGCGCAACGGGCAAAGATTGATCTCAAGGGCAGCGGCATTCAGGCCGGCGAAACCAATCTGGGCACGCTGACCGCCAGCGGTCAGGGCGACATCAAAAAGCAGCAACTGGCCCTCGACCTGCAAGGACCGAAGCTGAAATTGGCGTTGGGCCTCGACGGCGCGCTGGATCAGGGCAACTGGCGTGGTCGCCTGGCCAGCGGCGATATTCAGGCCGGCGGTCAGGATTGGCGGCTTCAAGGGCCGGCGAAGCTTGAACGCCTGGCGGACGGCAAAATCAACTTCGGCGCGCATTGCTGGATGTCCGGTCAGGCCAGTTTGTGTGGCGAAGACCAGCGCCTGATGCCAGAGCCGAAGCTGCGTTATCACCTCAAGCAATTCCCGATCGACAGTCTTGCGCAATGGTTGCCCAAGGATTTTGCCTGGAAGGGCAAACTCAACGCCGACCTGCAGCTCGACTTGCCGGCCAGCGGCCCGAACGGCCAGATCAGCGTCGACGCCAGCGGCGGCACGTTGCGCATGAAAGACAAGGATCAGTGGCTGGACTTCCCGTACCAGACGCTGAAACTCACCAGCAAACTCACGCCCAAGCGCATCGACACCGACCTCAATTTCGTCGGCGGCAAGCTCGGTGAGTTGATGGTGCAAGCGCAGATCAACCCGCTGCCGGCGAACAAACCGTTGACCGGCTCGTTCCGCCTCAATGGCCTTGACCTGTCGGTGGCTCGGCCGTTTTTGCCGATGGTCGAGAAGATCAACGGCCGCTTGAATGGCAGCGGCACGTTGTCTGGCGGGCTGACGGCGCCGCTGGTCAACGGCAACCTGATGCTCAGCGACGGCGAAGTGTCCGGGCCGGAACTGCCAATGGAGTTGCAGGATTTAAAAGTCCAGGCATTGATTGCCGGTGAAACCGTGCAGTTGAACGGTGGCTGGAAAAGCGGCAAGAACGGGCAGGGCAGTTTGAACGGCAATATTGCCTGGGGTCAGGCGCTGGTCGTTGACCTGGCGCTGAAAGGCTCGCAATTGCCGGTGACCGTCGAGCCCTACGCCAAGCTTGAAGTGGCGCCGGACCTGAAGATTTCGATGAAGGGCGATGAGCTGGCGATTGCCGGCAAAGTGCAGGTGCCGCGCGGTGAAATCACCGTGCGCGAATTGCCGCCCTCGACGGTCAAGGTCTCGGATGACACGGTGATCGTTGGCGCGCAAACCGAAGAAGGCAAGCCACCGGTGGCGATGAAAATGGACATCGACGTGGTGGTCGGCGATGACAAACTGAGCTTCGCCGGGTTCGGCTTGACCGCGAATCTGCAAGGTCATGTGCACATCGGCGACAACATGGACACGCGCGGCGAGCTCTGGCTCAACGACGGTCGTTACCGTGCGTATGGCCAGCGCCTGACGGTGCGCCGGGCGCGGTTGCTGTTTGCCGGGCCGCTGGATCAGCCCTATCTGGACATCGAGGCGATTCGCCAGACGGATGACGTGATTGCCGGTATTCGCTTGAGCGGCAGCGCCGAGCAGCCAACCACGCAGATCTTCTCCGAACCGGCGATGAGCCAGGAGCAGGCCCTCTCTTATCTGGTGCTCGGGCGTCCGTTAAGCACCAGCGGCGAAGACAACAACATGCTCGCGCAAGCGGCCCTGGGCTTGGGCTTGATGGGCAGCGCCGGGGTCACCAGCGGTTTGGCCAAGGACTTGGGGATTCAGGATTTCCAACTCGATACCCAAGGCAGCGGCGACAACACCAGCGTGGTCGCCAGCGGCAATATCTCCGAGAAACTCAGTCTGCGTTACGGCGTCGGCGTGTTTGAGCCGGCAAGCACCATTGCCCTGCGCTACAAACTGAGCAAAAAAGTCTACGTCGAAGTCGCCAGCGGCGTCGCCAGCTCACTGGATATCTTCTACAAGCGGGATTTCTAAAGCCCGTCCGTTACAGCCCCTGCCCGATGTTCCCACGCTCTGCGTGGGAATGCCTCTTGGGACGCTCCGCGTTCCGCTCTTGAATGGTGACGCAAAGCGTTACTGGCTGCATTCCCACGCAGAGTGTGGGAACGATCAGTCACGTTGCCATTTATCCGCCAATTACAAAGCTTCCTAACTATTACGTTGACATTCGCTGCCTAGGCAGTAACATCTCGACATACATTCTCTGCCTAGGCAGCTAATTGGTGGACAGATGAAGCATTTCACCCCGGAACAATTCAAGCATTGCCATCTCGGCCTCTTGATCGGGCGCGCGGCGCTGCTCAAGGACCGGATCATTGATACGCACATGGAGCCGCACGGCATCACCGCCGCGCAGTTCAAAGTGCTGATCATCATGGCCCAGTTCGGCGTCGATACGCCGGCCGAGCTGTGCCGGCACCTGTCGCTCGACAGTGGTTCGATGACACGCATGCTTGATCGTCTGGAGCAGAAAAACTTCCTCGCCCGCCAACGCTCCGAAGCTGATCGCCGTCAGGTGCAACTGGTGCTGACCGCGCAAGGCCAGCAGTTGGCCGACCGCCTGCCGGACATCGGCGCCGACGCGATGAATGAGTTGGCCGGGGCCATCACCCCGCAAGAGTTGAGCACCCTGGAACAGATCCTGAAGAAAATTTTGGTAGCGGCGGGTGATCCCATCACGCTGCTGCGGGTAGGTGACAAATGAGCAGTAAAACCCTGCGTACCGGCCTGAGCCTGGTGCTGTCGGCGATGGTCCTGGCCGGTTGCGCCAACTACAGCGGCCTCGACACCGAAGGCCAAAGCCTCGACGCAAAAACCCTCAAGGCCGGGCAATCGCTGACCGGCGTGACCCTTTCGCCAGCGGCCTGGCCGAAAAGCAACTGGTGGAAAAGCCTCGGCGACCCTCAGCTCGACGGCTTGATCCGCGAAGCCTTGCACGACAGCCCCGACATGCAAATTGCCGCCGCCCGTGCCCATCAGGCCAGTGCCGCAGCGTATGCCGCCGATGCCGCGCGCATGCCGACGCTCGACGCCAGCGCCGGCATCAGCCGTTCACGTCTGGCCAAGGACCAGGACCCGCGGGGGCAGGGCGATGCTTACGCCACCGTGCGTAACGTCAGCGCCGGTTTCAATTACAACTTCGACCTCTGGGGCGGTCAGCGTGACGCCTGGGAAGCCGCATTGGGCGAGGCGCGTGCCGCCGAAGTCGATCGTCAGGCTGCGCAACTGACCCTGGCCGCCGACGTTGCCCGCGCCTATAGCGATCTGGGGCAGGCGCACATCGTTTATGACCTCGCCGCCGAAGACCTCAAACGCACCCGGCAAATGCTTGATCTGAGCCAGCGGCGCTTGAGTTCGGGGATCGACAGTCAGTACCAGTTCCAGCAAACCGAAAGCCTCGAAGCCAGTTCCCAGGCCAGCCTGATCGACGCTGAAAAACGTTTGAACAGCGCCAGAATCGCTTTGGCCGTGCTGCTCGGCAAAGGCCCGGACCGCGGCAACGAAATCGCCCGGCCGAAGATTCTCCAGGCCAGCGCCGTGGCATTGCCGTCGGTGCTGCCGGCCGAATTGCTCGGTCGTCGCCCGGATCTGGTCGCGGCGCGCTGGCGGGTCGAAGCGGCGAGCAAAGATATCGACGCGAGCAAAACCCAGTTCTACCCCAACCTCAACCTCAGCGCCGCTGCGGGCGCCGAGTCGCTGTTGGGCGACGCGATGTTCGGTTCGGCGAGTCGCTTTTTCAACATTGCCCCGACCCTTTCGGTGCCGATTTTCGACGGTGGGCGCCTGCGCGCCAACCTCGATGCGCGCGATGCCGACTATGACCTCGCGGTCGCGCAGTACAACAAAAGCCTGGTCAGGGCCCTCGGTGATGTCAGCGACACGATCAACCAGTTGCGCGATATCGGCCGGCAGATCGGCGCCCAGCAACACGCCACCGGGATTGCTCAGAATTCTTACAACACCGTGGTCGAGCGCTACGGATCCGGCATCGGCAATTACCTCGACGTGCTCAGCATCGAACAGCAATTGCTCCAGGCCCAGCGTCAGTTGGCCAGCCTGAATGCCGAGCAGATCGACCTGTCGATCCAACTGATGCAGGCGCTGGGCGGTGGTTTCCAGACTGAAACCTTCGCCTCGGCCAACCCAGCTCCAGCCAAGCTGAACAACTAATTCAAGGTATTTGTCATGGCCACTGCCGAAACAACCAAAGCTCCCGACAACGCGCAAGACACCAGCAACCCGCGCAAACGCAAAATCATGCTGACCGTGCTGGCGGTTCTGGTAATCCTCGCCGGCCTCGGCGTCTGGGCTTATCACGAACTCTACGGTCGCTGGAATGAAAGCACCGACGACGCCTACGTGAATGGCAACGTGGTGGAAATCACCCCGCTGGTCACCGGCACCGTGGTCAGCATCGGCGCCGACGATGGCGATCTGGTCCACGAAGGCCAGGTGCTGGTCAACTTCGACCCGAACGACGCGCAAGTCAGTTTGCAAAGTGCCCAGGCCAATCTGGCCCGCACCGTGCGCCAAGTGCGCGGCTTGTACAGCAACGTCGATGGCATGAAAGCCCAGGTCAACGCACAACACGCGAACGTGCAAAAGGCTCAGGATAACTTCAGCCGTCGGAAGAATCTCGCCGCCGGCGGGGCGATTTCCCAGGAAGAACTGTCCCACGCTCGCGACGACCTGACCTCGGCGCAAAACGCCTTGGCCAACGCCCAGCAACAACTGAAAACCACCAGCGCGCTGGTCGATGACACGGTGGTTTCGTCGCACCCGGACGTGATGTCGGCCGCCGCGCAACTGCGTCAGGCCTACCTGAACAATTCCCGCAGCACCTTGATTGCGCCGGTCACCGGTTATGTTGCCAAGCGTTCGGTGCAACTCGGTCAGCGGGTTCAGCCGGGCACGGCGCTGATGGCGGTGATTCCGCTGGATCAGTTGTGGATCGACGCCAACTTCAAGGAAACCCAACTGCGCGACATGCGCATTGGCCAACCGGTGGACATCGAGGCTGACCTGTACGGCAGCGACGTGAAGTACAGCGGCACCATCGACAGCCTCGGCGCCGGGACCGGCAGCGCGTTTGCCCTGTTGCCGGCGCAGAACGCCACCGGTAACTGGATCAAAATCGTCCAGCGGGTGCCAGTGCGGATTCACATCAACGCCGAAGAGCTGGCCAAACACCCGTTGCGCGTGGGCCTGTCGACCCAGGTTGAAGTCAACCTGCACGACCAGAGCGGCCCGGTGTTGGCGCAACAGCCGCCGCAAAAGGCTTCGTTCAGCACTAACGTCTACGACCGTCAATTGGCCGAGGCGGACGCGATGATCACGCAGTTGATCCACGACAACAGTGCGGCGGCCAGCAAGACCGCCAAGCGCTGATTCGTAACCACACCAACCCGGTGGGAGCAAAGCTTTGCTCCTGCAAGGGCAGCGGTGTCTTTAACAGACACCGCGCACACCCCGTTTCAAAGGATTCGCGATGAGCAATAACGCGTCTTTCACCCCGCCCAGCCTGCTGCTCAGTACCATCGGGCTGTCGCTGGCGACTTTCATGCAAGTGCTCGACACGACCATCGCCAACGTCGCGTTGCCGACGATTTCCGGCAACCTTGGCGTGAGTTCGGAGCAGGGCACCTGGGTGATCACTTCGTTCGCCGTCAGTAACG